>JAKLHB010000123.1 GCA_022710345.1 Planctomycetota bacterium | reverse complement strand
TAGTTGCCATTATAGTTCGCTATATCTGTCGTGATGTTCGGGCCAACATTAAACGGCGTTTGGGTTCCTGCCCGGCAGGCGAATTCCCATTGCGCTTCTGTGGGCAGGGATAGCCCGGTTTTTTGGCAAAAGGCCATGCAGTCATCCCAGGAAACTTGTTCCACCGGTAGGTTGGGGCCCTTGAAATTCGATGGGTTGCTGCCCATCACTCGCTCCCATACGGCTTGCGGCACTTCGGTCTTGCAAATCAGGTACGGCGATAGCGTGACCTGGTGCTGCACTTCGTCGGATTCGCGATCTATCTCGCTCGTTGGGCTGCCCATTATGAATGTCCCGCCTGGGATCAGCACGAATTCCATGCCGGTTTGGTCGTGGCGGTATTCCTTCACTGTGTTGGTTACACCTCCGCATGTATATCTGGCTGATCTGATGTATGTGAACCCTTCTAGCTTTGTCAACTCTGCCAGCTTTGCTTCTATCTCTTGCATTTGTCCTTCACGTTCTGCCAGCTTTTTCTCGCGTTTTTCAACCGCTTCTTTTAGCCTACTTATTGTCCTTTCCTGGCTTGCCAGGCGGTTTTCGTACTCCTGCTTTTGCCTGTTCAGCTCACTTTCCTGGCTTGCCATCTCTTGCATTTGACCTTCACGTTCAGCCAGCTTTTTCTCGCGTGCTTGAGCTGCTTCTTTTAGCCTGTTCAGCTCACTTTCCTGGCCTGCCAGCTTTGCTGCCATCTCTTGCATTTTTCCTTCACGTTCTGTAAGCTTTTTCTCGCGTGTTTGAGCTGCTTCTTTTAGCCTGTTCAGCTCACTTTCCTGGCCTGCCATCTCTTGCATTTGCCCTTCACGTTCTGTAAGCTTTTTCTCGCGTGCTTGAGCCGCTTCTTTTTGCCTGTTCAGCTCACTTTCCTGGCCTGCCAGCTTTGCTGCCATCTCTTGCATTTGACCTTCACGTTCAGCGAGCTTTTTCTCGCGTGCTTGAGCTGCTTCTTTTTGCCTGTTCAGCTCACTTTCCTGGCCTGCCAGGCGATTCGCATACTCCTGCTTTTGCTGATTCAGGGCTTCTAATTTCTTCTCAATCTGCCCTGCTTCAGCCAGGCTTTCTTGCTTCGCTTTTTGTAAGGCTTCAATATCTTTGGCTTTTTGGGTTAGTTCTTGGATGGCTTCTTGTTTCCATATTTTCAAGAGCTTTACCTCAATGCTTTGTACCACATACAATATCCCCAACACAATCCCCAGGCTTATTCCGATTAGGCCCATTCGGCTACGGGTTTGGCTTTTTGCTTTGTATTGCTTCACCATTTTCACGGATGCAATTTTCGATCCTAGCAATTCCCTGATCTTTTGGAATCCAGGCTTGTGTTTCTTTGTTTCGCCTTCTACCAGCCATTCGATCAGATGCTCGGTTTCTTTTACTTCTTCATGATATCCTTTCTTTACATACACGGCTATCCATTGCCCAAGCCATTTTTCTGTGCTTTCTGTTTCATCGTGCTTCGGCAATTCTCCTTTCCATACCAATGCTTCTAATCCTCCTGCTATCATCACTTCTGTTTCACTCAGTTTCTCCCAATCTACTTTGGGTTCTTCTTCATGCTTTTTTTCTGGCTCTTGCATCGCTTTTTCTATCCATTCCACTCGCTCTCTCAGCATGCTATATATTCGGCCTAGTTTGAATAGAATCTCCTCCAATGATCTTTCTTTTCTCTTTTCCATTTCTTCTTCCGATATGCTCTTCAACAATTCGGCTAATCTCTTTTCTTCTTCCATTTTCTTTTCCTTTCAAATAGCGACGTAGATACTTCAGCATTTTTTCGATCTTTTTGTATTAGTTCAGATGATAAATAACAATTTGTAACCGTCAAGCATTGCTTTGTGGACGATGTGGAGCCAAAAGGACACATTTAAACTCACGCAGGTCTGCGAGTTCTTTTATTTTTTATTCTTTACATACAGAATTATTATGGATTTTCATAAAATTCTGGCCAATCTTTGAATTCTGGAAAGCCCAAGACACGCATTTTTCCAAAGTCATCCCAATGGATTTCGATATAATTTCCTTCTTGAATTACATCAGCCTGATAACGAGAGGTTAAATAATAAACCTGTTGATTGCGAGAACCACGCCATTGGAGTGCAGTGTCTCTTAGCTCTTTTATATATCGCCCAGGAATTAAAATATCTACATAAGCTAGAATTTCTGTATGTTGTAAGGATTCTATTTCCTCAATTTCATAACCAGTAAACAGCATCACAGAAATTTTTTGAGCAAAGGCTTTTTGAGAAATCCAAAGCACATCGTTATATTGGTCTAGTGGCTCACCACCTAGCCAAGTAATTCCTTCTATCGAATTTTTTGTTGATAATATCAAATCCCAAAGCTGCTCTTTGCTCATAACCAGTCGTTCTTCAAAAGACCACATATCCTGATTCCAGCAACCAGGACAGTGCAAAGAGCAGCCTTGTACCCAGATAACAAATCGAGTCCCTGGGCCATAAATTAGGCTGTGTTTTTCATAATGAGCAAGGTTCATGGTATTTCTGCCTGCTTACTGTATGGGCTTGTCATTGTGTTACAAGCCCATCAATTTTTAATTGAGTGCATTGCTTAATATGTTCGACGAATCAAGACCAACTGTACATTTTGTCCCTGGCTGACTTCCTTGACTGCATAGCCCATTGATCTGGCTTTTTCTTGGATCGCTTGTTTTTGCTTTTCTACAAATATACGTTTTTCTTCGGCTAATCTTTTTTGTTCAGCCTCGATGCGCTGCTGCTCTAATATGGCTCGTTTTCGCGCGGCCTCAACACGCTGTTGTTCTGCTTGGATTTGAGCTTTTTCAGCAGCTATACGTTGGCGTTCTAATTCAGCTATATATTCTTGTTCAATTCGGCGATATTGCTCCTCCAATTTTGTAAGTAAAGAGTGAATATTTGTATGACTATCATGATGCAATACAAATTTGCCAAGATGATCTTGCTCAAAAACAAGGTCATAATAAGCAATAGATAAGTTTTGTTCTAAGATAATTTGATTGCTTTTGATTCTATACTTGTATTGGCATGCGTCCAATGCTTTGAGCAAAAATTCGCGGTTGATAAACGGAGTCAGTGTAGTTAAACGACAGCTCATGATTGTTTCCTTTGTATATAGGACGAAGCTGTGGTAGTTTGTTTTGCAAAATAATCATCAGTTTTCTTCACATCTTGAATCTCTGCGATGCCATCCAATAATTTTTCTAATTCTTTCAAGCAAATCTCTCCTTTAAATCCTTGAGTTTGCGCAGAAATTTTGCCTTCGCTATCTATTTGAAGAATAATTTTTTCTTCTGCCATTATTTTTTCCTTTCTACAACAAGTTTAGCATGAAAGCGTTCTGCCTCACGCCTACCATTTTCTAATTCCGACCAATCTTGGATTACCAAATATCTTTGCTTATTTTGAGAATATAATCTTCCAATTTCAGGTAGTTCTTCTTCAGGAAAATCAGGTTCATAGTTGGATAGTTGAGCGGGCTTAGAAGCCTTTGATTGCCTTTCCTTTTTTTTATCTTTTTTAGACCTAGATTGTAGGATATCTTGCAGGCTGGAGTTTTCCTGATCTTCAGGTTTAGCCGTGGGACGAAAATTAAAACAATCTCCGTGTTCTGCCCGTTCTTTTTCTTTTTGTTGCAATTTTTTCGCCAATTGCTCAATATCATTACGAATTCGCTCAACTTGGCTGTTGAGACGATTCACCTTTGCTTTATGCTCTGCAATTAATTTTTCCAGTGCATGGATTCTTTCCTCATGTACTGCTTCTAACTTGTCTTCTTGTTGTGATTCTGATTTATCTTGTTGAGTAGCTTCTCTCTGTCTTTGAATTTCATCGGATTTTCTTTGAATCTCTGTAAATTCTTTAGAAAGTTTTTCTTTTTCCAATTCGTATTGCTTTTGTTCAAGACTTTCTTTTTCTGCCAATATGGTACGTAATTGTTCTTCTTTATCTTTTTTTTGCGATTGCAGTTGCTCTATTGCTCGATGTAATTCATCACGTGTGTCTTCCCAGTTTTCCCGTTGTTTTATTTCTTCGATTTTACTTTCAATAGTGAGCCTTTGTTTTCGTAGCCATTCAATAATTTCTTTGATCTCTTCTAGAATTGCCTTCCGGCTATGCAAAGTTTCTTGAGCTAATCGTTTTTTCTGCAAATTTTCAATTTGCTCAGTTTTTTGTTGGCTGGCAGAATTGATACCTGCAAAAAAACTGCGTCCCCATGCAAGCAATTTTTGCTTAAGGCCTTTCTGCTGATCTCCCATAGCTTGGATATAGCTTAAGCATTTGCTCAACTGTTCTTGATACCCAGATTCAAGGTCTGCCCATCTTTTATACAAAGGATCATGCTGCACATTTGAAGGCAAATAAGGCGGGTGAATGATCACTGTATACTGGACATGCCGAGCCAATCTTTGTACTTGAAATCTTGTTTGTTCTGGGCAAAGGGTTTCAGCTTGTACTGATTGTAATTCTTCAATGTTGGATACACTCTGCTCTGGTAAAATTTCTTGAATTTCTGTTTGCAGTGTTTGTTCTTGCTCTAATTGGGTGAGGAAATAAAAAGGTTTTTGGATATCATGGATAGTTTTCTGGCCATAATATTCATATTTACTTTCTGCTAAGCTTCTGGAAAAATATTGCAGCATTTCTTTCCTTTGGTTCACATCAAGTGGAAAGCAATAAATACGTCTGTCTTTTTGAGGATTGTACCATGTTTTAGGCAATAAAAATGCCTGCGATTTTGTAAACGCTATGTTAATGAGCTGCGGACCTTCCCCAGCATAGATAAGATTTTTTTGATCCCATAAACTTCGTAAAAGCTCGGGATCATTTCCATGCAATGATGTAATGATTGTGGCATGCTCCAATTGATGCCATTGTGGAATCAAAGGATTAGCAGTGACATTGCACCAAATCAAATGGGTAATCTTTTGCACAGGAATCATTTGTCCAACTTGCTCTGCATCCCAGGTATTTTCTGAAGGCAATGGAATTACCTCTGGTGGCTCTTGTACCTTCCTTTGAGTGCCCAGGTCTTTTTTATCTATGATTTCATATTGAGCTTCATGCCAAAATTCGTGGCAAAAATATTGATGCAACATTAAAGTTTGCTGAGCAGTTAAGCAAATCATAGGATACAAAGCAGTGCTCATGCTTTGTTCTGTTAAAGAAATTGGCAATAGCACGCCAGAAGGGTTTTCGGCAGGAAGATTAGATAAACAATATGTTCCAATTCCATTGTATCCATATCGAATGAGACAGTGTCCTACCAAAGGCTCCAAGCGTTTTCTGTGTTGAGCTGCAAATTCATTGAGCAGAAGATACACGCGAACATTTTTTTGGCTGGCTACTTTTAGTGCTTCTATAAGCCTGGGAATTTCTAATGCCTCGGTTTGCAAACAAATGACATCCCGTGCGTTTTGAATCAATTGTATCAGAGAGTCAATTTTATTTTGCCAGATAATCCACTTGTCTTGAGATTTTGCGGCACTTTCTGAAATACGTTGCTCCCAAAAATTTTGCACGGTTTCTTGGCTATAATCTTTGATAAAAGTTTTAGGAATGGGTGAAATTGCAGTCATGACCAGCTTCCTTAATGATATTTTGGCTTTAAATCAATTGGCGCAACCAAATGCCAAAATGCTTGCTTATTGAAACTACACAAATGGCTGCATAGTTGATCTATATTGCTCATTTGCAAATCAAACATCTTAAAGGCATGATGGCTATTGATTTCAAGATTTTTTTCTTGAAATTGCTGACTGGTTACGTAATCTCTTTCTAACCATTCGGTCAACAGCCAGTCTCGCCATGCTTTTGCAGCTTCTTCATCATTCGGCATCACTGGCATCTCCTGCACTTCTGCATTGTCAAAAGATCCATATTCAAAAGAATCTGTATGGAGGCTTTGGCTTTGCAGAAAATTTCGATACACTTCAGCAGGTGTAACCTCTTTGTTAAAGTTAATCATAGCACGATGATATGTAGCATTCCACGCAATCTGATTTTGTTCAAGCAGACGAATCCAAATCGCTGCTAAATCAATTGGGCCTGGATAAGCATTTTGAGCAATGCTTTTATTTTTGCCATAGATGACAAGCATTCCTTCGAAAGAATATGTTGAATTTTCCAAGTCATCCCATTGCCAATTTAAAGTAACAGAAGAAGCTCGATCTATATCCGCAATTGCCATGGGGGATTCAGGATGGCCAATTTGCTGCACACGAATATGCCTGGCTTCTTGCTCTTGCTCTTGTAAGGGAATAGTCCAATGCTCTTGTTCACATAAGCTTTTCAATTCAGGCATTGGACTAGATGAACCATTGCGTGGAGTGTTCATTTTCTCCGGTTTTTCGCGCCTAAAATGCAGCAATTGGCTTTGTACCAAAGGATCATCCAAAACACACCAAAAACGATATTTGCCTTCTTCAGGTTGAAATAGATTTCCTGTTTTCAAGACTTCTTGACCTTCTGGTGTCAATTGGTTGTCTGTATCTAAAAGTTTCCGTTTTTGCAAATATTCACAAATGCGGTTGTACACTAATTCTGGAATTTGATTGCTGCCTTGTTGAAGTCCATTTAAAAAATCTTGAATATCTTTCCTTTGTTCTTCTACCTCAATCTTAGCAATACATTGGACAACAGTTATACAAAGCCTGCGTTGCATGATAATTTTCATGTTATCTTGTATTCCTTATAACAAAGCTTTGTTCTGCCAATTGTTTCAATTCTTCGCATTTTTTTTGTGTTAAAAAATAATCATGATTTCCTACAATTACAAGCTGATACCTGGCCCTGGTGATGGCCACGTTCAAACGATTGGGGCTATCTAAAAAACCAATCCTTTGGGTTTGAACCATGCTTAAAAAGACCAGATCTGCTTCATGTCCTTGGAACCGATCTACGGTATAGAGATAAATTAAAGCATTGCCTTTGCTAAAATGGCTAATTTTTTGAGGCTGGCTACAAAATCTTTGTAGCATGTCTCGTAGCTTTCTTTCTTGGCCTCGATAAAAACATAAGCAGGCAATTTCCCATTTATTGCCATTTGGCGGAAGATTGGACTTTGTCCATTCTAAAAAAGTCTGTAATTCACGTTGAATAGCTGTGACCTCTTCATAGTTTGTGCCTCTTTCGGTTCTGCCATGAATATTCAACCATACACGGCGCTTAGAATACTTTCTATAATCCCAAGCTCGCTTGCTGCTCATAGTTTCTGGGATGTTGGCATCTTTGAGTGCTTGATTTTGATAAAACATGTTCCGTGGCAAATCTGAAATCTCTGGGTGCATACGATGTTGGTATGTCAAGATTGTATGCCGTACTTTTAGTTCTTCTTCTCGAAATCCGCAGGTAATGGTAGATTCTGCCTGTCTAGTCTTGCCTTGAATTCCTTGCTTGAGTCCTTCTAAAATAGAAGGTAATGCAATGTTTTGGATTGTATCCACACGCTCTTGAATATCTTTGATATCCATCTTGGAAGATTTTGGCAAAAGATGATTTAAATCATTGACAAGCCAATCTTTAGGTTTTTGATACATTCTGAGTTCATACAAACGTACCATGCGCCAGGCAACTTCTTCTGCCCAAGATTTTTTCTTAAAATAGTCATTCAAATAGTGCACAATCTCAAAGCTACTGGATACCTGGTCCTTTTGCTTTGCTCGATGGTAATGGCTATCTTGCAATGTATAGTTCTCTCTATATCCTCGGTTATGCTGGTAAGCATGTATAGAATTCTCCCATTCAGGAAAGCCTAAGACCATAAATTTTTCAGGCAATAATTTCAGGCATTCTTCTAGGATTTTTTTATCACAAACAACTAAATCTGCGGCAGTCAATTCTATGGCCTGGTGTTGCAAGTTCTCACGCAGTAAAACATGCAACATATGTAACGCATTAGAAGTTTTGGAGGTTCTAAAAAAATCCTTATCTCCAACAAAATAGATGATTTTCTTTGGAGGCAAAAGCTCTTTTTGGAATCGTTCGCAGCATTCATCCCATAGCCATGATAAGATTTGACTTGATACAGCAATACAATATGGATTTGGATCTTGCCCAATCTTTTGTAAAATGAAGCAAGCTTGTTGTAATTCGGGTGGTAATTGCTGATCCGTTTTTAGCCTGAGATGTTGAAGATTAGCAACAATATGCTCCCGTTCTGTATAGGGAGACAGTTGACGAATGTCGCCAACCAATATCCATTTTTTAGCATATAATGCTGGAATCAAAAACTCTTGAAATGTGGTTTTGCTGCTTTCATCAATGATCAGCATATCAAATTCAGGCACAATTGGCTCTATGGGTTCTTTGGAACCTTTTTGAATGCGCAAACTTGCTCTTTTTTTAAACAAAGGATGCTGCAGGATCCCAATGGTGGTACCACATATCAAGTTAGATGTTTCTAGCAATAATCGTTCCGAAATACCTGAAGATTTAACCATGGCTTCTAGTTGGAACTCACGCACATCTTCAGAAATTCTTCCCGCATCTCCAATACGGATGGGTAAAATATGGTTCAATAAGTTTTGTTTTTTCAGGCGTTCTAAGACATTATCAATGGCAACATGTGTGGAACCACAGAGCAAAATTCTTTGTTGTCGTGAAATAGCTTGAAGAATCAGCTCTAAAATTGCGGTTGTTTTTCCAGAGCCAGGTGGGCCTTCTAAAATTGCAAAATCAGGTGTGTTCAATGCTTTTTGTACAAATTCGCGTTGTTCGATCGTACCTGAAATCTGCTTATCGCATAAAACTTGCCATTCTGTGATGGCAATCTGAGGAAAGTGTGTATCCCAATATGTAAGTTCTCGCAATTCAAATAAACGAATCAATGCACGTTGTTCTCGGATGGGCATGTTTTGCAAAGTTTGCACTGCTTCACGCTGAATGCTCATCTGGTATGTGTTTACCTTGACTTTGAGTATTTTTCCAGATGGCAAACATGGATGATGATAACGATCTTCTTTGCGGCATAATAACAACCTGCGTTCATCTTCTTTTCCGCGTAAAAACTGATAACGTGTTTCATCATTGGCTTCTATTTCAATATCATCATCAAAAAAATACCTTAATTCGGATAAACTTGCAAATTCTTCTTCTGTATCTGGGGCTATCTCCTCCAATTGAATCCAAAATCTTTTGTCTTTTATATCCTTTTCTTCATCATCTTGAAAATGATAACAAGACGGACGAAATGATAATCCATTATCTAAAATAATGGTGTGCTCTAATATAGTTTTTTCATCCTCTACTTCCAAAATTCTGCCATTTCTATTTTTAGGTTTGCAAGGCTCCGAAGTATCTTGAAATAATAATGTTGCATGAGCTAAGATTGGCTCCCAATCTACCTCATCTGGATCAATCTGGCGAGCATAAGCTGATTGAAAATTTGTTGATTGCCTCAATGCAACAATATAATCTTGTGGCGTTTCTTGAAGCATAATACCATTCTGCAAATCAGATGGTAGTCTATTTGTTTCAATAACATGAAACTTTAATTCTGTTTTATCTGGAGTAGATAAACGCATATTTTCTTCTACCACACCTTGTAACCAAATGTCCATATCCTTTTGGTCGCGGATTGGAATATTTTCACCATCTCTCACAAGGTAGTCTAGCTTTTCCGTCAACCAGGCAGGGACTGCATCAAATGCGTCAAATCCCCAGGAGATTGGGCCAATGTCCAAATCATGAAAAGGAAGGCGAATGTACAAAGGTGTACCTGATTGATACTCTGTGTGATCGCTCTCTGTAAGTTGATATTGTTGTCGTTTCCATCTAACCTTCACTGGCTCATTGAATGGAGGCTTCCAATCTTCGGGCAACGGCTGAGGGGCATCTTCGGGCAACGGTTGAGGGCTGAGACGGTACCAACCAGGTGGAAAACTTTGGATACGAATGTGTGTGGTTTTATCAACTCGATAAATTTGAAATTCTGGCTGAAGTTCTACAAAATCATTCGACCATTTATGCCAAGATGCCTGGATAGCTTCTTTTGTGTGCATTGCATTGATCACACTGGTAAGGTATTGATAAAAAGGCATCAAGGCATCAAATGTTCGACGCATCACAATTTCAGTTTTTTCTGGTTCTAGTTGTTGATAATATAAGAAGCTCATTTGAACTGGCCAACTCCAAATAGTGTATAATGAAATATCTTGGTGATGAATTTTTTTGGGAGAAACTCCACAACAGCAACTCAAGCAAACGTTGCCGGCACTGTCACGTCTTCATAGAGAACAACGACTCCATAATATGGTTTGTCAAGATATGTGAAAAATTGTGCCTGGATGCTCACTGTATTATGGGTATCCAGAAATTCACCGAGTTCTTGCTGGTCAAACTGGCAGTTTTCATCATCAAATGGCAGGCTAAAAATTTTACAATTGATCAAAGCATGCTCCTTTACAATATGCTTCAAAAGCTTCTATGAAATCTTTTTTCTTGGCTTTTATGCTACTTCTCGGCTGGTTATCATACTTTCAAGCGTTTTGCTTCCATGTTTTGTAGCACATACAATATTCTCAACACGATGCTCAAACATGTTTTGTAAAGAATCGTCAAGTGATATTATTTTGAGAAAATATCTAATCTCGAATGAATGGGTTGCTATATTCTTGAGGTAATTTAGGTATCTTTTTATCCTTAACTACTAATTCTTCTGCCTCTTCTGTAGAGGCATAGACAGCTCGTGTTTTAGCCCATTGCCTGAGGGATGTGATCATTTCAGACATAGTTCGAGAAAGAGGATATGTTTTTTCAATGGCTTGAGCTATATCTTCTGTGCTTGGCTCTTCTCCACGATAAAAAGATTGATATAGCGCATCTTTGAGTGCCGCTTCTAATTCTGCGCCTGAAAAGCCTTGACTAATGCTAGCCAGCCTTCTAATGCCAAATTTTTTAGGATCACGTTTTTTCTTCTGAATGTGAATTTTGAGAATTTCCTCTCGTGCCTGCATTCCTGGCAAATCCACAAAAAAGATTTCATCCACACGGCCTTTACGCAGCAATTCAGGTGGTAATTGAGATATATTATTTGCGGTTGCAACCACAAACACAGGCTTTGTTTTTTCCTGCATCCATGTCAAGAAGGTGCCCAAAACACGTGATGTTGTTCCACCATCACTGGCACCAGAGCTTTGCAGACCTGACATACCTTTTTCGATTTCATCAATCCAAAGAACACAAGGTGCAATCGCTTCAGCAACCAGCAATGCAGCTCGAATGTTGCGCTCGGATTCTCCCACAATGCCACCAAAGATTTTGCCCATATCCAATTTGAGCAAAGGAAATTTCCAAGCTTGAGCAATGGCTTTTGCAGAAAGACTCTTTCCTGTACCAGGTAGCCCTAGCAGCAGAACACCTTTCGGATTTTCCAAACCATATTCTTGTGCTCCTTCCCCAAATGCCAATGCCCGGCGTTCCAGCCATTCTTTCAGGATCTCTAATCCGCCTACATCAGCCAGGCTTTCTTGAGGATCATAATATTCTAAAAAGCCACTTTTGCGAATGATATTTTCTTTTTCTGCCACAATGAATGGAATTTCTTCTTCAGTTAATTGTCTGGCGGCTACAATGGCTTTGCTAAATGCAATTCGTGCCTCCATGATAGTTAAGCCAAGAGCAGCCTTGAGCAACCGGTTGGTGCATTGAATACGCTTATCTTCGAGATCATAAAATTCACAGGCTTGTTCAAAAATTACCTTCAGATCTTCTAGGCTTGGAAGTGGCAATTCAATGACCTGTACTTCTTTTTCAAGGTCCTTGGGCAAACAATAAAATGGCTGCGTTAGGATCAATGTTTTGCGATGGCTATCTGCACCCATTAAGGCGATATTTCTTAAACGTTGGATTGTCTGGACTTGATCTTCTCGAAGGTCAGGATGAAAGTTTTCTAAAATAATAATGACACTGCCTTCATGCTGAATAAAAAAATCCAGGACAAATGCAGGATCACGTTGCTCATCATCTGCTGTATCAAAAGAACGATTTTCTCGATTCCATTTTTTGAGGCCTTCAATTCGATTCCATGCATACCAATCCCTCTTTAATTTTTTGGCGGCTTCATTCACAATTCCATATATTCTTTGTGTTTCATAGCTAATGATTTGCAGTATATTGACTCCTGCCTCGATATGCTGGAGTACTTTTTCCTCAACAGAATATATCTTTGACACAAAAACATTCCTTTCAATTTATTGTAATTTGTTTAGATTTATTATTATATGCCTATGAAGCTTCATTTTTGGCCATAAATTATAATTTTTACAGTCAAAAATATCAAGCAAAATTTTTAAATTCTTCAACTATTTCTAATTTGTTTTAAACAATTCTATTAACTTAAGGTAACCTTAGCAAATTTTGTTGGATTGATTGAGCCACAAACTTATACTTAATTTTGATACCATGATAAAATATTGAATTACAATGAATTAAAAGAGATGTCAAAGACGAAAACCTTCGCAGACAAAAGACCTGGTGACTGCCACCTGTGTTTCCCATTGTCCTATACAATGGCAATGATACTTGGAACGCACCGGTTTCTTTGAAGGAAATCGTGGAACATAGCGAATTATTCGGCGATTATATCCCCAATTTGAAATATCATATCATTGACATTGGCCATTATGACACCAACAAACTTGCAGCACTGCATAATGCTCTATCAAGCTTATTTTTGCTCGAGCAAAGCCATGATCAAGCAGCATTGAGCAAAAGTTTAGAAGAAATCAGCGATGTTTTTAGCCAGGAAAAAAATGCAGAGCTGTAGAAGCTACCATGGTTTCATAGAAAACCACGATCCCATAGTATGGTTTGTCCAGAACTGACAATTTTCAGTATCAAACAACAGACTAAAAATTCTACAACT
>JAKLHB010000122.1 GCA_022710345.1 Planctomycetota bacterium | reverse complement strand
TATTTGCTTGTAAGTACTATATGGCTAGATCCCACTGGCAAATTGTAAAACGTTTTAGCCGTGGCACCGGCAAAGATACTTTTGCACGCTATGGTAAAATTGAAACTTTGCCCATTGAAATGGCACCTAAACATGTAGTCAAAACAGCACTCAAAGCAGCCAATTTAATTGGCAATGGTTTGTACGGAGTTGACATGAAAGAAGTCAACCATAAAGCCTATCTGATTGAGGTCAATGAAAACCCAAATATTGATGTAGGCGTAGAAGATGGAATGCTAAAAGATGAGTTATACCTTCGCATCATGGAAGTTTTCTTAAAACGTATTGAAGCCAAAAAACTTCCTAAAGGTGAAGGAACAGTATAAAAAGGATCGGAATTTTTCATGGATGAAGATTGTAGTCCCCTTCATTTATTCGAAGGGTATGGTATTGAACTCGAGTATATGATTGTCAAACAAGATACGCTCGATATCTTGCCAATCAGTGATAAAATTTTATCAATAGACTCAGGAGATTATTCCCCAGAAACATTTCCTCTGAATCAAATTTCCTGGTCGAATGAACTTGTTTTGCATCTCCTAGAATTTAAAACCAATGGCCCAGCATCTACCCTAGAAGCATTGCCAGAATATTTTCGTTTGAATATCCAACATGCCAATGAAAAATTGGCTTCATACCAGGCTAAACTAATGCCTACGGCCATGCATCCTTGGATGAACCCATTGCTTGAAACGCATTTATGGCCTCACTCTTATAGTGAAGTTTATTCCACTTATAATCAAATTTTTAACTGCCAGGGGCATGGTTGGTCCAATTTACAAAGTATGCATATCAATCTTCCCTTTGGCAATGAAGAAGAATTTGGACGACTCCATGCTGCGATCCGATTGGTTTTGCCTATTTTACCTGCTTTAGCTGCTAGTTCTCCCATTGTAGAAAGTCGCATTACAGGAATAATGGATACACGTATGGAAATATATCGCCATAACCAGGAACGTGTGCCTGAAATCATTGGCAAAATTATTCCTGAAGCAATTTTTACTTATGCAGATTATCATCACCAAATTTTAGAAAAAAGCTATGCAGCCATTGCACCTTATGATCCTGATGAAAACCTTCGTGAGGAGTGGTTAAATTCACGAGGAGCTATCACAAGATTTTCTCGCAATGCGATTGAAATTCGAGTGATTGATGTACAAGAATGCCCGCTTTGTGATATTGCGGTTGCAGCAGCAGCGGTAGCCATCATCAAAGGTTTCATAGAGGAGCGTTGGACTTCGTGGCAAGCTCAAAAACAAATTTCTACTGATTTTTTATCTGCATTATTTTTACAAAGCATTAAGACTGCGGATGCAACACTGATGCCTGGTGAGTATCTTGCTTGTTTTGGCAGGAAATCATCTGATGTTCATACTGCCCGTGAATTGTGGAAGTCTTTACTCCATGAAGTATGCCCACAACCTGGTATTTGGCAGCAACCTTGGGAAATTATGTTAACACAAGGGACATTAAGTCAACGTATCCTTTGTGCTGTAAAAAACGATACAACTCGATCCCACCTTACCAAAATTTATGAACAGCTAAGTCAATGTTTAGCAAATAATCGTCCATTTTTGGCTCCTTAAGAAAGCAAAAAAACCCGTTATCGTCGTAAGTCGTCACGGGTTTTTTTTGCAGGAGATTATTATGCCCAATCAACCGGAAAATCCTGAAAAAGCTGACCAAGCATCATCCAACCCAGCAATCAGTCCTGCGAAGATACCTGGACGTACTCAACCCGTAAAACGGATTGCTGCCTTGGAGAAAACAGGTGCTTTCAAGCAAATCAAACGTGGAAAAACAGATAGCTATCCGGCTATGAAGCGTGCTCCACAGAATGTAGAGCACTTTCCATTATCAGTTCCCTGTGTATTTTGTAATAAGTTACTCTTTGTCTCTTCAGAATATGCAGGTAGGCTTGTTGAATGTGTCAGTTGTAAAAAACGTGTTAAAGTTCCAGGACCAGATTTTTATGTTTTAGATAGGCAGCAAGGCATAACCCATGGCCCGCTACATATTGCTGAATATCGCCCTCTCATTGAACAATCTAAAATTACTGCGGATATGTCCATTTCAACAGATCAAGCAGTTTGGGTTAAAATTAGCGATGGTCAACAAACCTGGTTGATGATGTTAGCACAATATGCCAAACATCCCAAGATCCGCCTTCATGCTGTGCAATTCATCACTGACCAAGATTTTTTGTGCAAGTTGGTTGCTATAGAAAAAGATGTAGAAGTAAAAAAGCTAGCTATTTCTCGAATTACCAATGTGCAATTCTTGGTGCCTATATTAAATCATATCGAAGATGATCAAGTGCTACTAGCTACTCTTCGCAAAATTACAAACCAAAGTATTTTGGCAGACTTTGTTCGTAATACAGCAAAACAAGAATATTTACAATACGCAATGGATCGAATCAGTGATGAAAAAATTGTACTTGAACTTTTGACTGATATGGATCCTAAAGTGCGGAAGGCTGCTATTAGCAAAATTAGCGATGCCAATATGTTAAAAAGTGTTGTCTTAGAAGAACAAGAAGAACCGCTGCGGAAGTTAGCCCTCGAACAAATCACCAATCAAAATATTTTAGCGGAGATCATTCTTGAAAGCCAGGATGCTACCATCAAATTAGCAGCACTGAATAAAATGAACGATCAGCAAGCATTACTTGCTCTTTATTATAAAACTACTGATCTTGCTATCCAGGTTGCGACCGTACAGCGAATCACAATTCCAACCAGTCTGGCGGATATTTTGCGCAGCAAAGCACATATGGAAATTCGTAAAGCAGCCATCAAAAATTTGAATGATGAAGCACTGATCCAAGAAATTATCATGACTGACTTTGACCATGATGTACAAATGGAAGGGATTGCTAAAATTCAAGACCCTAAACGATTACAATCCCTTGTACAATGTATTCCTGATGAACATCTACGCGAAATAGCACTGCAACGATTGACCCCGGAATTATTATTTAAAATTGCTTTGGAAGATGAAAGTATCGAGATTCGGAAATCAGCATTACGAAAAATACAAAACCAAGATTTACTGGAAGATATATATCGTCAAAGCACCGAGCCTCAAATACGTTGGATGGCCATTCAACGCATTGCCAATCAAAATCTCCTTTTCCAGATTGCGCTGGAAGACAAAGATATTTTATTATGCCGTTTGGCAGAAAATCGTGTGATTCTCCCTAATTTGCTACGTAAGATTATGCTAGCTACAAAAGACCCAGATATTAAAGCCAATGTAGAACGCAAGCTAGGCATTAAACCTGATTTCATGCTAGAAGAACTAGGTACCCCTGCTGGAGTCTCTGCACAAGCACTCCTGGCACAAGGGGGGAGTTCCAAGCCTCTCACAACATCTGGAGATGCTGGACCTTATGAACTGATTTGGAAAATTTTGCAGAAAATTGCAGACAAAGACAAAAAACAATTATTCCGTTTTTTTGCTCCTGTATGCTTGCAAAAACTCACACTGGAAAAAGATGTGGCAAAGGTCTATCAGCCCGAAACATTGTGGCATCACCTCCATAAATTGGCATCCAGCGATAAACGCCTTTTAGCAAGATACCTAGCTCCCACTGCCATTGAAGAAATCTTAGAACAGAGGTAAAACAAACGCGGCGACAGAAGGAATCTACCAAGCCATTCTTCTGTTGCCGCGTTTGGAATTTTTTGCCACACAATAAATTAAGGAAAATCAATATGGGGCAGTATATTAGCGAAGGACTATTTTTTAGCCAACGTACATTAGCAGTCCTGGGGAAAAATGCTTGTGTTGTTTTAGAACCTGGGTATGATGCTGTTGTACAAGGGAAGTATGCAAGCAGTTCTGTGGAAGAAATCATAGAATTGAGTAAATCATTGCATAAAGATATCTCTCATATTTGGTACAGTCATTATCATGGAGACCATGTTGGGAATTTGCCCTTTTATTTGAAGCGCATCTCCGATCCAGTATTCTTGATAGGCCATGCCAATAGCCCTATTCCAGAGCAGTATAGCAAAGTTCAGCTCATCCAACCTGCTCAGTTTATTCCCATTTCAAGGCAGCAAGAATTGTTCTTGGATGGGCGGATTTATCAATTTATTCCCACTCCTGGCCATAGTATATACCAGGATGATCTGTGTGCATATTTAAGACAAGAAAAGATTTTACTTGTAGGCGACATGCTGCAACCGCAAGGTACAAGCTATGAAAAGGCAGATGGATTAAGCCCAGTTCCTTATTTTTTTGATGGACTCAGTTATTTAGATTCATTAACTATTCTACAAAATTTAGACTTTGAGCAAGTCATCACAGGCCATGCGCAAAGATTAGACAAAAACACGGCACATCTCTGGTTGGATGTTACTTTTGCTTGTGTGAAAAGAATACAAACATTAGCTCAAATGGCTGCACAAAATCAACCCAAACAAGTCGCTGAGGTATTATGTGAGCAAGTCTATGATCAGCTTGTCCAGGAACGCCACTTTGATAAAAATATGGCTTTGGCCCGAAAAAATTCCAGTATGCCTCATCATAAATCAGATTATGTCCTTTATGATTTACCTGGCATTCGTTATTTTGTTCAACAATCACTTCAATCCAGGTAACAGGTAGGTGTTATGAAAGATTACTATCATATCTTAGGACTATCTCCCAATGTTCAACTGGATCAAATTAAAACTGCGTATCGCCAACTTGTCCAAAAATACCATCCTGATCATAATCCAGAGCATATTGTAGAAGCGGAGATGAAATTCAAAGAAATCAAAGAAGCTTATGATATTTTATCTGATCCTCAAAAACGACAAGAGTACCATCGCCAATATATGGCATCTACTGCGAATCGTGGTATGCTTCATGGAAATGCCGGTTCACAAAATGCAGAAGACATCATTCCGTCGCTTTTACGCAATGCTCCTTCCCATCGCCAGACATCGCATACAGGAAAGCCTCATACACAAGCATCCCATACGCACCAGACATATACTGCATCGTCTTATTCCCAGCAAGCTTATACTCAAAAGACAGCGCAGCCACAACAAAATGATATGACTAGCCATATTGAATGCATACTCAATTTGAAACAAGCCCTGCTAGGCACCACCCTACAACTTCCAACACCACAAGGAATCGTCTGTTTAAATATTCCACCTGGAACACAACCGGGAAGTATATTTCATATTTTGAATCACGGTGTGCAGCAAGGGAATAAAATTGGGGATTATATTGTCAAGATTCAAGTCCATATTCCCGAGTTACTTTCTCCACGTCAAAAACAACTTTTTGAATCATTTTGGGGGGAAGGCATTGCTTAAAAATTTTGTATCCTTCTATATTTCTTTTTTTAAAAGGATGTGCTATGGAGTCTGAACTTTGGTTTTTCAAAAAAAATCAACAAGGAAAAGTGCAAGGGCCACTATCGCATGAACAATTGGAAGAACATTGGCGAACTGGCAAAATTTCTGCAACCATGTTGCTATCGCAAGACCAGGAACAATGGCATACAGCCGAGCAAATCATGGCAGAAAAAATGAAGACAATGAGCATTGGTGAAAAAATGCCCAGTCTTCAAACCATAGTGAGAGCTACGGCACCTAAGATTCCTTCTGGTGATTCCGCAGAGTCCCCCTTGAGGCGTTATAAAGTCATTAAGGAATTAGGACGTGGTGGAATGGGTGTAGTTTATCAAGCCATGGATACCAAGCTGAGCCGTATTGTAGCCGCCAAAATGCTTCTGGATACAGGAGCAGATGAAGTGAATGCCAAGCGGTTCATGAGAGAAGCCGAACTCAATGCCAAGCTATCGCATCCTAACATTGTCCAAGTTTATAACTTTGGGACTACCCCGCAATTTTATATCATCATGGAATTTGTAGAAGGCTGCTCATACAACGATTTGTTAGAAGATAAAAAGTTCCCCTTGAAAAAAAAATTAGAGCTTTTTCAACAAGTTTGCGATGCCGTGGAATATGGACACAAGCAAAAGATCATACATCGTGATTTAAAGCCACAAAATATCATGGTGACTGAAGAAAATATAGCCAAGGTTATGGACTTTGGATTGGCAAAAAGTTTAACTGCGCAAGAAATGAAATTATCAAAAACAGGTCAAACCCTGGGAACCCCAAAATACATGTCGCCGGAGCAAGCTGATGGACGTAAACTCGATCATAGAACGGACATCTATTCATTGGGAATCATTTTATATAAGATACTAACAGGCCGCGAACCTTATACAAGCGAAAATATTGTTACAATTTTAGACCAATTGGCAAATGAGGAGCCAATATTACCACGCGAAATCAATCCCGCCATTCCGCAAAAATTACAAGCAATATGTATGAAATGCTTGGAAAAAAATCGTGATCATCGCTATGAATCTGCCAGGGCACTTCGAGATGATATCCAGGCTTACTTCGAAAATAAGCCAATCTTAGCCACAAAAGATAAAATCATCAAAGCCACACCTCAAAAAACATCTTCTAAAAAAACATTGGTTGGCATCATGATTGTATTGGCCATAGCTGCGATTCTATTAGGTAGCATCCTGTACCAGAGCGAAGAAACAAAAAATTATAACACAACACAGCACTTGGTAGCACAAAAACAAGAGAAAGAACAATATAATGAAGCAATCGAACTTTGGAAAGGCTTTCTCACGCGATTCCCAGAAACATCCCATCGTCAAGAAATAGAAAAGAATATCGAATACTTAAAGACGAACCATGAAAGAATGATGGCTGAACGACTTCGCCAAGAAGAAGAACAAGAATACCAAAAAATACAAAAGTTGGTTTTACGAGAACAAGACCAAGAGAACTATACAAATGCGATTGTACTTTGGGAAGAATATCTGTTACGATTTCCTAATTCATTCCATCGCGCAGAAGTAGAAGAATATATTAAGCAGTTCAAAATAGTAAAAGACAGACAAATCGTGGAGCAACGCCGCCAAGAGGAAGAAAGAGAATATCAAAAGGCTCGCAAATTTGTACTACAAAAAGAAACGCAAGAAAATTATATGGAAGCCATTGAACTTTGGCAACGATTTTTGACCCAATACCCTGACACATCCCATCGTACAGAAATAGAAAAGAATATAGAGCAGTGCAAAGAAAAACATGATCAACTCATTGCTCGCCGACAAGCTCAAATGAACGAACAACAAGCAGAACAGCTTCGCCTGGAACACGAACAAGCATACAAAATAACACAAGAGTTAGCATTAGATAAACACAATGAAAAGAAATATCAAGAAGCGATAGAAGTTTGGCAAGGATTTCTCCTACGATTCCCTGACACACCTCGTCGTAACGAAATAGAAGAACATATCAAGAACTGCAAAAAAGCTGAATCGCAATTTTATCGTCAGAATGAAGAGCTGAAAAAAAGCTATGGATTGCCATTGGAAGTATGGGAGGCATGTTCGTACAAATACAAAGAAGAAAGAATTTTGGATTTGACAACAAATTTTTGGAAGCAATTGCCTGCTGCACAGCAAATGGAATATACAAAAACCTATCAAAAAGAATATGCTTTAGCTAAAAAATTAGCACTGGAAAAAACAATCCATATCAAATCGTTGCCACCATCTGCCAAACCCTTAAAGATGATCTTAATTCCACCTGGAAGATTTTGGATGGGATCCCCTGATGATGAAGAAGGCCACAATATACTATGGAGCTACAAAAGCCAGGAAGAGTTGAATACCACGATTGGCTGTGATTTAAGTGAGGGACCCCGGCATCGAGTGGTGATTTCATCTCCTTATTACATATCTCAATATGAATGTACACAAGCGCAATGGAAGGCAGTCATGGGAAGTAATCCATCTCGTTTTTTCAATGCTGGGCCTGATGCACCAGTCGAACAAGTAACATGGAATGCTATAGCAAATGGTAAAAATTCTTTTTGTGGCCGAACTGGACTCACTCTGCCCAGTGAAGCTGAATGGGAGTACGCGTGTCGTTCTGGCGCATTAGGCATGAGCTATGTTGGTGATTTTGAAATTCTTGGAGTTTGCAACGCCCCTGCATTATCTCCCTTGGCATGGTATGGAGGCAATAGTGGAGTGAGTTATATAGGGGGCGAAGACAGTAGTAGTTGGCCCGATAAAGAGCAAGATCATAAAAATGCTGGAACACATCCGGTAGGCCAAAAAATTCCTAATGGCTTTGGGTTATATGATATTCTGGGGAATGTGTATGAATTTTGCTGCGACAACCCACGTATTTATAAAACGAATGACGAAATGAACCCCATCGGGACCAAAAAATTATCTGCTACATTTATGATCCGAGGCGGAAGTTGGAGCCGTGATGTACGAGATGTACGTTGTGCATTCCGTTTTAGCGAACGCATGAATGCAGCCCGTGATTGCGTAGGATTTAGACCTGCCGCTCCTGTGAAGTAAGGTTGGATAGAAAGAAAAAATTTAAAATTTTCTCAACAAAGAAAGCCAAGGTCGTATTGCCTTGGCTTTCTTTGTTTACAGTTGTTGATGATTTCTTGTCCAGTGCATTTTTTTTTCCAACTGGGCTAAGGCCATGGCTGGGAAATGGTCTCGATAAAGGTGATAGCGCAAATAGCATACTCCAGGGAACCCAGTCCCAGTGAATTCTTCCTCTTTCCATGATCCATCCGGTTGTTGATGTTTCAAGAGATAAGCAACCCCGCGATGAGTGGCGGGATGATTCCATTCACCCGCCGCTTCCAGTGCCATTAAAGCCCATGCTGTTTGGCTGGCTGTGCTTGCACCCTGGCCTTTTTGTTCGGGTTGATGGTAGCTGAGACAAGATTCTCCCCAACCGCCATCAGCGCGTTGGTGTTCTAATATCCAGCATACAGCATGTCGGACAGGATCACGTTTCATGTCAAAGCCAATGGCTGCCAGACCTGCAAGTACAGCCCACGTTCCATAGATATAATTAACACCCCAACGGCCATACCAGGAGCCATCGGGCTTTTGGTCGCGTAATATCCATTTGATGGCACGTTGGATGTTATGGTCTTCTGTTCCGTAACCCCAACTAGCTAGAGATTCTAGGATACGTCCTGTAACATCCGCTGTAGGAGGGTCTAAAAGCGCGCCGTGTTCTGCAAAAGGAATGTAGTTGAAACAATCATAGACTCGCCCCTGGTAGTCAAACGCCGCCCATCCGCCCTCTTTGCATTGCATGGCAAATAGCCATACAATGGCACGTTGTGCTGCATTTTGTACTTCTTGCTCTTCTTTGTATGGAGCGAGTGCTAGTAGTGCTGCTGCGGTATCATCTGTATCTGGATATAGGGCATTTTCGCGCTGAAAATACCAGCCGCCACAAGGAACTGGTGGAATGCGTTCTTGCCAATCGCCTGTTTCTCCCACTTGCTTTTGCAGGAGAAATTGTTTGGCCTTGAGTAAGGCTGAGTGATTTTTGCTCATGCCTAATTCAGATAGAATCCTCAGGCACCATGCAGTATCCCATACCGTAGAAAAACAAGGTTGTATCCATGCGCGATTTTGCTCTGTGATTTTGAGGCCATCAATCACTTGCAATTCGTTGGCAATTAAAGGATGACGACGATCATAACCAAAATAGAGCAAGGCTAAACAAGCATTCACCATAGATGGAAAAATAGCACTTACGCCTCCCAATCGTCCCATATGTTGGGCAATCCATTGGTGAGCTTTGGATAAAGCAAAATTACGAAGGAAGCCAATAGAATGTTTCTCATAGAACGATGCAATTTTGTTAGCAACTAAAAAGAAGTTGTGCCAGGTAAACCACGGAGCTGTGATGTGTTGAGGCAATTCATCCCGTGGTATTTCTTCTGCAAAGATTTCTTCACAAGAAGGGCCAGGAGTGATGAATTTTTCATTCCAAAGAGCTTTGATGACAAAGAGCGGGATCATTATGGCCCGACTCCAGCTTGATACCGACGTAATATTAAAAGGAAACCATTTTGGCAGGAGCATAATTTCCACAGGCATTGCTGGTAGTGAGTTCGGATCCATTTGCCCAAAGAGCATGAAATATCCACGAGTGAAGCAATTGGCCTTCATCAATCCACCCTGGCTAAGAATGATATTTTTAGCGCGTAGTAAGGTAGGATGATCTTTTCGAAATCCTCCCAGCAGAAAAGCGTAGTAAGCAGTCACCGTAGTGGCTAAATCAGGTGGCCCTCCATAATATGTACTCCACCCACCACCGGGACGTTCTTTTGAAAGAATATAATTGAGGAGTCGTTTTTGATCTTCTTGATCTACTTCATGAAAAATATGCTTTAAGAAAACATATTCTGCAGTTTGACGTACATCCATTTCAAATGGAGCTTCCCAATATCCTTGTTCTTGATTTTGCAGACTTAAAAGATGCCCAATCGCACGTCCCAAAGGATGCACTACGGTAGGGAAGTGAATCGGGGAAGTTTCTAGTGTAGCAACATACGAGGATGATAGGGATGATGTGGATAATATATTGTTATATGATAGCATATTTGTATCCTTAAACTAATCGCCACCCTAAAGGGATTGGCGGTTGCTCATTTTTTCTTCATATTGTTAATTAACCAAACGGTCAATGAACTTCAATAAATCTGACCATTGGGTCAATCAATAAAAACAGCAAAATAGGTAAAAAATAAGTATATAAGAATTCGCTTGATGATGTCAAGTATAATTTTAAAAAATTCTAACAAAAAAAGCCCACAGAGTTTTACTGATGGGCTTTTAGAACAAGTAGGAAAAAAGCTTGAAAATTTTTCCGTTTGGAAAATAAGACATAGAAACGGATTTTTAATTCTTGTGAGAACTTTTTTTAATGTTACTTGTTGGCTAAAATTTCTACAGCAGGCAATTTCTTGCCAGCAAACATTTCAAGAGATACACCGCCGCCAGTGGAAATGTGTGTCACTTTATCTGCAAAGCCAAGTTTTTCAATGGCAGAAGCTGTGTCGCCGCCACCAATGATACTCGTGCAATGGATTTCTGCAACTGTTTTAGCAACTTCATAAGTACCTTTGGCGAAGTTCTCCATTTCAAAGATTCCCATCGGGCCATTCCATATAATGGTTTTGGCACCTTGGAGTTTGCTGCGGAATAGTTCTACGGTCTTGGGTCCAATATCAACAGCAATCATATCATCGGGAATTTTATCTGCATCAAAGACTTGAGTAGCTGCGTCTGGTTTGATTTCTTTGACAGCAATCACATCCACAGGCAGTACAATCTCGGTCTTGCCATTGGCCATATAGGCTTTGGCTTTTTCCAGATATTCTTTTTCTAGCAAGGATTTCCCAATATTGCCGCCTTTGGCTTTGATGAAGGTAAAGGCCATACCGCCACCAATGATAATGGTATCCACAGTTCCCAATAAATTTTCAATCACAGGAATCTTATCTTTGATCTTGGCACCGCCCAGGATAGCAGTAAAAGGATGAGCTGGTGCGCGCATGGTGCCACCAATGATGCTCATTTCTTTTTCAACAAGCATACCCATGACACCCGGGATGTATTTGCTCACACCCCAAGTGGAACCTTGACGACGGTGGGCAGTTCCGAAAGCATCCATCACATATACTTCAGCACCGGTCACATCAATGAGTTGTTTGGCAAATTCTTCGGGTGCTTTGATTTCTTCAAGATAATAACGGACATTTTCTAGTAGAGCAACTTCGCCACTGCCTAATTGGCGCAGTGCAGTGCGTAACATGTAACCACGGCAATCTTCATACCAATGGACAGGCTTGCCTAAAAGTTGTTCCAGCCTCTTGGCAACAGGTGCCAATGTGAAACTTTCTTTGATTTCAGGCTTTTCATCGGGGCGGCCTAAATGAGAGGTTAGGATCACTTTCGCGCCTTGTTCCATCAAGTAACGGATGGTAGGTAACGCTTCACGAATACGGCGATCATCCGTGATATTACCATCTTTATCTTGTGGCACATTAAAATCGCAACGAACAAGCACTTTTTTGTTTTTCACTTCGACATCGCGTACCGTCTTCTTGACTTGGATAGTTTCAACATGTGCTTTGGCATTGGCCATGTACAGGAGCAAATCAATGCAACGAAGCGAATAGCCCCATTCATTGTCATACCAGGATACGACTTTGAAGAAACGTTTCTCATCTTTGAGGTTGTTTTCCAAAGTAGCCTTGGCATCATAAATGGAAGAACGAGCGTCATGGATGAAATCGCTGGAAACAAGTTCTTCTGTGGTAACACCAAGGATACCCTTGAGGTAAGTTTCGGATGCTTTTTTCAACAACGCATCAATCTCTTGGATGCTGGTATCACGTACAGTGCGGAAAGTCAAATCTACTACCGAGACATCGGGAGTAGGAACACGGAAAGACATACCAGTTAGTTTGCCTTTGGTCTCGGGGCCGGTGCATAATTCTAACTAGTGCGTTATTAGATGTTTTACGGCGCATGGATGCTTAGAATTTTGCATAATATTGGTCCAAACCAGTGATTGATAAAAAAAAACGAAAAATAATAAAAACGATAAAGCAAGCTTTTTATAAAATTTAGGCAAGACTCTGAGATTAAAATGATTGATCATACCTGAAAAAAAACCTTCTACTTTAGGGAACCGTCTGTCAAACTTTTTTTGGCCGCGAGACGAATTAAAATATGCCATATTTCTCTTACGTAATGGATCAACCATTTTCTTAATGTCTCTAGGGGCAATAATCGCTCGGCGAGTTAAATAGCCACGCTCATCATATTTTTCAATTTTGCGTAAGACTTTACTGCTTTCATATTCACTATCAGCTAAGACACGAAGTGTCTGCTCGGGCAAATTATAGATCATGTTTTCAAATATCTTTTGAGTTGATCGTTTGGCAGTATGTGTTTGAGCTAATATAGGGAATGCTATC
>JAKLHB010000121.1 GCA_022710345.1 Planctomycetota bacterium | reverse complement strand
CTAGCATTTCTTGACGATTTTCACATGCGAAATTTCTCTATTATCTTCAAAACAAAACACTTGCATTTCGAAATTTTAGCTTATTCTCATATTATCTTGTTTCTGGCTAGTTACGGAAACGTCTGATTATTTATATGTCAATATGCTGCAAGCTAATTCCAAAAAGCACAAAATTTGGCTGCGAAGCAGGTAAGGTGGTCATTAAACAAGCAACAAGAAAAAAATGAGACATTCTTGTATTGTCACACAGAGAACATAATGGTTACAAAAAACGATGAAAAATTTTTATTTTTTTGGAAACGAGCACCTAATAGAACAAAATAGCCAGGAAACAAAAGTTCCTGGCTATTTTGTTCTATTATTTTTTAAGGCACATTGTGAATTTTTGAATAGCTTGGCTGTGTTCCGCATTTTTCTAGAAAAAGATTATCTTGGAGCGATTACAAAAATAGCCAGAACCCTTTATTTCCTGGCTATTTGGAGTTGCATGAAATTGCATTTTAAGGATGCCATCGAAGTGTTTCATTGGGTTTCATTGATGTTATACAGGCAGCCTATTTTGCTAATATGCTGCTTTTAAAACCTTATTTTATCAAGATCAGCAAGTTCGGATTATTGGGCAGTCACGGATTTGCGCATCTCTAGTCCGGCAAAAAAAAGATCGTCCTCCATAAAATAGAAACCCAATTTCCTTAGCATGTTTCTGCCAACTACCTTTGTATCAACCATTTATCCAAAAAACGAGTATTTTTTAGAAATTTACATGGTTCTTCTTGAATATGCTCGTTTCCCAAAAAAATTTTTCCCAAAAAAATAAAAATCTTCCATGGTTTTTTGTAACCTCGATTTTCTCTGTGGGAAAATACTATTATTCGCCTGCGGCATCATCACGCAGGCTATCCTGCAATCTCATTCCATACTTTTGCATCCAGAAAGGCATTTCTATGAAAAAATTTTTTGAATATGCATGTTTGATTTGCTTAGTGGCTACTCCACTGTTGGTTGCAATGCCTATTCTCTACGAAAATAAGGGAGCTTTTGTCGCTGCTACCAACGCTACATCGGTTGTTTTGGCAACTGCACCAATAGCATACCCTGAATTTTCAAATTTCACGATCCCTGACGGTAAACTCACATTCAAGCTGGTACCTGGGCTTAGCACTCGATTTGACATAGATTATTTCTCTCCCTTGCAAGGATTAGATCTTGCATTATCGGGGAAAGAAAGTTTCGACATCATCTTTAACTCCCAGAGTATCTATGCTTTTGGCATGGAGATCTTCGAGCCTACAGACCCTATCCTGGTCAATGGTACATTCGAAGAATCCACTTTTGAAATTACTTTTGTAACAAACTGGGCTTCCTATACTTTTGTCGTAGAGCCACCAAATGACATCCCTTGTTTTTTGGGTATTGGATTTACTGAAAACACAGAATGGTTGACGCAAGCCTATACCCGTGAGATTGTAGGGAACATAGGCAATGAATTTTTGCAGTTGATGTCATCAACGCAAACGGTTGTTCCTGAACTGTCTACAATTTTTTTGTGTATGTTGACTTTTTTTATTAGCCGGGTATACATTTTCAGTAAAAATCAAGGCCATCTAAGCCGCGTAATGCAAGCGCACTCCAGACGTTAGCGTTGACAGACAATTTATCTGCAAGAGACAAAAGTCCAAAGACTTTTGTCTCTTGATTTAGCAATGCTGCTAAAAAAGCCTTTCTTTCTGGTAGAACTGCGGAAGCGTTGGAGGAAATGGGAGAGAAGGCGGCTAACGAACAGGTAATCTCCAGCCTCCTTCCTTTACTCCGCGACCAGGATTTTCACGTGTGCATAAGTACGGAGAATTTCTTCCAGCACATCATGCAAACTGGTGTGCGATTGTTTGGGGAAGAAAAAATTATCATGCATAACATCGAAGACCTAGCCCAAGTTCCTTAGCTTTTTTTGCAGTGCTTGGCTGTCTCCTGCATTGCAAAAGATGATCTTGGAGCGATTACAAAAATAGCCAGGAACCTTTATTTCCTGGCTATTTTGTTCTATGATAAACCACATTGTAAATTTTTGAAGAGCTTGTATTAGACCAATCTTAACGTTGGTTCTGCGCGGGTACTTCCTATATTCAATAAGGCAGGATGATAAGATGAAAAAAGTTTCAATTGTTTGCCTACGGCGATAAGTTTTTTCTTCTCCGCCGCGATTTTTCGGAGCAATACCGATGCCGATTCGTCTTTAGGGTCTTGTGGCACGAGTTTTTCTTGCACGGCCAGTTGCAAGATTGCCTGAGCGCGAGACACGATCAACGCATCGAAATGTCCCAAAAGCAAATTCAGGTTCATTGGGACTCCTTGCATCGAAATGTCTCAAAAGCAAATTCAGGTTCATTGGGACTCCTTGCATCGAAATGTCTCAAAAGCAAATTCAGGTTCATTGGGACTCCTTTATCGAAATGTCTCAAAAGCAAATTCAGGTTCATTGGGATTCCTTGGCATCAGCCGGTGATGGTAATAATTCCATGCCTGTCCTGGTGGTCTGGTACTTCTGATTCTTGCTTCTGGGTTTGTCAGGGATCGTCAGTTCCAGGTAGCCGGACTCCAAAAGTGGTTGGATGTGCAATTTGAAGTTTTTGGTCTGGTTGGCCAGTTTCAGTGCCGCGAAGATTTCGCTTCGCTTCTTCGGCTCCATGCACAATCGCAAAATCTGTGTTGCCTCTTCTCCGAGACTTTCCGAGCAAGTCAGTGCGGGTGGAGAGGACAACTCGAAAAACTCGTGGAGTTTTCGTTGCAGAATCTTCTTGTCAATCAGCTTGGTCTGGTACTCAGCCACAAGAGCTGGGGAAAGATTGCGGCTGAGGGCATACTCGACCACTTCCGTGTCTTTGCTTTTGCACAGGATGACACCCACGCTCGGATTTTCGTGGGGCTTTTTGACATCGCGATCCAGAGCCTCCAGATAAAAATTGAGCTGGCCCAGATAGTCAGGCTTGAAGTCGTCAATCTTGAGCTCGAAAGCGACCAGACAGCGCAAATCCCGATGAAAGAACAAGAGATCAACGAAATAGTCGTGGGTGCCCACTTGAAGGCGATATTCTTCTCCGACAAAGGCAAAATCTCTGCCAAATTCGAGAATGAACGATTTCAGATTGTGGGTGATGCCTTTCTGCAAATCTTTTTCCGAAAAATCTTGGGGCAGGTTTAAAACGTCCAGGATGTAAGTATCGCGAAATACCGAAGTGATGTCAGGATAAATTTCTCGGGCCGGCGGAGAAACTTTCACATCCGAAATCATGCACCTCTCATAATAACCACTGTCTATCTGCCTCTCCAGTTCGCGTACCGTATATTTTTCTTTGTCTGTCAGGCGCAAATAAAATTCTTTCTCTTCCATGGTCTTAGTCTTGGAAAGGATGTGGAGATGGGAAGACCAGGGAATCTCCTGGAGCAAAGGATGAAGTTGAGGAAAGTCTTTGTAGGTTTCGTAAAATTGCTTCATGCGCCAGATATTTCTAGCAGAGAAGCCTTTCAGATCAGGAAGTTCCTGCTGAAGGTAACCCGCAAGTTGCTGCACTGTGTCTTTTTCCCAAACTTTTCTTGATACCTTTTGACTAACGTATTCTCCTGCCTGCCAATACAACTCGATAAGTTCTGCGGTGAGCTTTTTGAACGCATTGCCCCTGGCTTTTTGTATCAATCGAATGATTTGCTTGAATTGTTTTTCTAAAGTCCTATCTTTTTTCTCTTCCATAAATCATCCTCATCTTAGTTACCATTACTGTCAACGTTGACAGTAAATAAAAAACCTAACTATTTTTAATTCAACACATTACCTATTTTGCAATGTCTATTTCCCTCTCATCTTAGTTACTTTTGGCAACTTTCTTCTTCTTAGTTACTATTTCTCTCAACGTTGACAGTAAGTAAAACACATAACTATTTTTAATTCAACATATTATCTATTTTGCAATGTCCATTTCCCTCTCATCTTAGTTACTTTTGGCAATCTTGCCGACCTTACAAAGTTCATCTTGTTTCTGTGAAGGTTGTGATAATTTTCTTTACTTTTTTCCAAGACAAGGTATAATTTTGAGTGAGTATCGTTTTACATGATCAACAAGTTAGGAGAATAACCATGTCCCCAAAATCTACTTCCAAAGCATCCCAAAAAAGCCAAGATACATCAGCGCAAGACACCTCTAAAAAAGCAAAAAGCAAAGCAATCATCCAAAAATCAAGTTTGCCAAAAGTAAAACCAACTGCAAAAAAAACAAATGCGCCAAAAGCGACCACAAGCAATTCGCCAAAAGTGACCAAAAGCAAAGCGACCAGAAAAGAATCAAGTTCGCCAAAAGCTCAAGTGACCAAAAGCAAAGCAAGCACACAAGAATCAAGTGCACCAAAAGCCCAGCCAAGCACTCAAAAATCAACTTTGCCAAAAGCAAAAACAGCAAAAAGTAAAGCAACGATCAAAAAATCGTCCAAAGTAAAAGCAGCCGAAAAGCCAAAAAAATCTGCTGCCAAATCAAAAAATCCAGCCTCGTCAAAGCCCAAAGCCGGAGCACCCAGAAAAAAAGTAGTGATTAACCCAGAAGCCATCATGTATTACCAGGACCTGATGCCAGGTGAGCCTAAGAAATCGCCCTTCATTGGTACGCAGCTCACACCATATACACAAAAACCAGAGGTACAAAAATATATCCGCAAGCACAGCAAAGCGAATTTGTATATGAGCCAGCGCCCGGTCATTCCTCGCGCTAAAAAAGTCTTTGGCTGGGGCGAGGATGTGCCGTATATTTTGTCACGGGAATCTAGTAGCTCGCTGCCGTCGTTTACCTTTGTCGGCAGGCAAGATATGTTTGAGATGTTAGAAGATCAACGAGCCAGTGCTCGCCATACTGCGTTGATCGGCATGCGAAAAATGGGAAAAACTACATTTTTAAAGCGATATTATGATTATTTATTCACCACAGCCGATGATGTGATCCCATTTTTCTATTCGTTCATGAACCTGGATGAAAGAAGAGGCAGCAAAAAATCTGTGGTGAAAATAGCCGAGAGAATGATGGTCACTTTCTTGAGCCAGGCATTGGGATTTTTAACGCAAAATACAGCATTAACAAACAATGTAGAGATTGATAGCTTAATAGACTGTTTAGAACACTTGCAACCTGATGATAAAGAACGCTATTATGAACCATTTCATAATTTCATACAACGTTGGTATGATAAAGGGATACAGTATCCTTTATATAGCATGATGCAACGTTCAATTGATCTTGCAATTGCAATGAAATTTTACTTTAATCTTTCCCCTGTGATTATGTTGGATGAATACCAAGAGATTGGCCGGTCGTTTGTGGATGAAAATGGGGAAAGCTACGATTGCATTCCTATGATGGCCGAATATCATTGTAATGAAAAGATATTCATTGTATTAAGCGGCTCAGGGTTAACGACACGGATGGAAGAAGCTTTGCCGCCAGCATTGGAATATCGAATCGAGCGAATTGCTTTTGGGCCATTGGAAAGAAAAGATAGCCAGGAATTGATGCGCCGAACCATCCAGGCCCTCAAGATTCAGACATTTGATGGAATTGAAGATGTATTGTACGGTCTGGTGGATGGAAACCCGTACTTCATGCGCAGTGTTTTTGCCAGAAGCTTAGCCTATGAAAAAGCATACGGCAAAAAAAAGGATTTCAGCACTCGAGAAGGCTTGTTGAAAGCATACGAATTTGAATGCAGCAATGCAGCAGGAAAAATCTATGATTTCTGGCATTGGTATCTGGTCCGAAACTGGCGTGCATACCCAACATTTATCGAATTTGGCGAAGATATTTATAGAATCTTAGAATTCTTAGTGAACCGTGTGGAATCTGGAGTGTACTTTGAAGATATTCAAGATTTTATGAAGAAAAAAGTGGAAGAATTGATTCCTATTTTGCTGCATTTAGAACGGATTGATTTGATTGAATGGCGACATACATCGAATGTGATCTTTATCACCAAAGAACCGACGATTATTGCAAGCATACAAGCTATTGAATATCCTTTGTTTTATCCAGAAGATCCGAAAGAAATTCATCGGGAGGAGAATCTGCACAAGCATATTCTCAAAATCATGGACCAACGCATGGAAGCCATGAAAAAAGACATGGCAGGCCAAATGGAAGAGATCGAAGGCAATGTCAGTGCAGTGAAAGACGATGTGATTGACTTGCAAGCCAATGTACAGAAAGTCAAAAAGAATGTAAGCGCTGTGCAAGACACTGTGAATCAAGTACACGACGAAATAACCTCATTGCGAGGCAGCCTTAGCTATGCAAAAGGCAAGAAAGCAGAAGAAGCAGTCCGGGGCATGATTCAAAGGAGAGAAAGACTGTTTTCCGTATACCCTGTGGTAGGAGACGTGCGCAATCTCAATATCCTCGACCCTGCCAGCAAAAAAGGGTATGAATTGGATTGTGTGTGCGATCTTGACCCGGCACAGTTGCCCTTGAAAGACGTGCCTGTGGTCAGCATGGACTACTCGAGCAGCCTTGTGCTGTCTAATGAAGCTGGCAGCGCAGCCGCAACATCGCCTGACCAAGTGCTGTCTAATGAAGCTGGCAGCGCAGCCGCAACATCGCCTGACCAAAAGGCTGCAACACCGCCTGATTCAAAAGCTGCAACATCACCTGACCAACAAGCCACAACATCGCCTGAGAAAAAGGCCGAGACATCGCCTGGACAAAAGGTCGCAACATCCCTTGCCCAATCATCAACGCCGCCTGTCCCCAAATGCAAAGGCGTGCTTGTGGTCGAGGTCAAAAAACTCAAGGAAAAAATCAGCCTGGCCCAAGCCCGGCATTTTATCAACGCATTGCAAGCTTTGCAGCAGCGATATGACCTGACGCACATTTATGCCATGTTCCATGCCTACGCTGGATTTTCCAAAACCGCGGCCAGCGAGCTCATGAAGCATAACATCATGGTGATTGAATACGCGGAGGAAACAAAGCTTACGGAGACAAAGTAATCCATCGCTTCTTTTTTGACTAGCTACCAGGCACAATGTATTGCATGCAAAAATTATAAATCTTTAAAAATTGCTAAGGAGGAATTATGCAATTACTACGAATACAAATTCCTGAATTCAGAGTGTTGAAAAATGTTGATTTGCAATTTAGAAATGAGCTAGTTCCAAGAGTTTTTCCTGTTGGGAGTGAGAATGGCGGTGGTAAAAGTACTTTGTTGCAGTTGATTTTTGTGTTATTGCATTGTTCTTTGGATCCGCAGAAAAAAGGATTTGCAAAGAATTTGCTGCATGATTTCAAAATAGCCCAAGAACATGGAATCTTAGCAAGATTTGAAATTTTGGATGGTACGGATGTATTCCAAGTCGAATTTTTATGCTATAATTCTGAATCTTTTTTTGAAATAGATTTCAAAGATCTCCAATTTCAAACTATATCTCAGTTGAACAAAAATCCTTTGGTTTATCTTGCAGAATTGGAAGCAATAGAAACCCAGCTCTCTATCTTGTATCAACGACAGAATGACTTTGAAACTCAAATGAAAGCTGTATCCGGATATTCAGAGGACTATAGGAATCTTAGCAGTCAAAGAGACCTGGTACATCAACAAGTTTTATCGCTTACCCCCCAAAAAAACGATCTAGCGATGGTACGGGCAAAGATTGATCAGGACTTAGAAAAACAAAACCTTCTCTACCTCACAATCTACGGGGATGAAGAGCAAAATCCCGAGCTGCTTCTTGTTCGTGTTCGTGACGTGGACTTAGCTAAAGCCAAAGATTTTTTAGCTAGGCTATCACAGAAGATATTTCTTGCGATTCCTTCTACCCAAATATGCCTCTTTTTGCCAGAGGACGCAAAGCAAGCCTTATTTAGCCAAAGAAAAATGCAAGGTGATTATCAAAAATCACTTGCAAGGGCACAAAAACAATTGCCTAATTTTTTTACATACGGGTATGCTGAAGTAGATATCCTTCTCTCTCTTTTTGAGCAAGCTAAGCAGCAAGACTTTAAAGAAGCCATCCAAACAAGAGGAGACTATGGCAAGAGTTATTCTCAACTCTTAAAAGAGCTGGAACCAATATTAGCCGGTGATAAAGAAATCCGCCCTAATTCCGACTTGACAAACATAACTTTTATGCGTAAAGGCGGTGGCCCTTTATTGACTCCGGGAGATTTGAGTCATGGAGAATTAAGAAAATTAAGCATTTATGCGTGGCTTCGATATAACAATATTACTGATGCTATTGTGCTTTTCGACGAAATAGAAATTGGGCTTCACCCAGATTGGCAATATAAAATTGTGCAAAATTTACTGGAGTGGAAGCCGAGCAATCAATATATTTTAGCAACTCACTCTTATGCAATATGTGAAGCTGTTACACCTGGACATGTTCATGAGCTTGAGCCAAAACTCTTCAAGCAGGGAGCCGAGCATGGGAATTAGCAAAGAGCAATTGGAACAACAATGCATTGCTATCAGAAGATCGCCACAGAAAGTCGCTTCTGCTAGAAGCAAGGACTGCCTTATCCTTAAGATAGGCAAATTTTATGCTGAGCAAGAACCAACGCCTGAGATGCATATCCCTTTGTTTTTGAAAATAATATCCGAACTTGCCAAATGGCATATCAATCCAAAACTCATTTCCATAACTTCGCTATATTACAGAATACAGTATATTTTCTTGGCTCGCGTCCCTAACCTCGCTCCATTGCAAATGCAGCATATTTTCTTGGCCCGCGTCCCTAACCTCGCTCCATTGCAAATACAGCATATTTCCTTGGCCCGCGTCCCTAACCTGCGTACCTACACAAATAGCCTGCTTTTTTCTCAAAAGCAGGCTATTGCTGTTTCTGAAGTTTGATTGGATGGCATGCTTCATCGTCTCTTTTGTTGTTTATCCTGCTGTTGCAGGGGTCACGGGTAGGTAGATGCTAAAACAGGCTCCGCGGTCGAGGTTGTTTTCGGCGACGATGCGGCCGTCGTGGCGTTCGATGATTTGGTTGGCAATGGCCAGGCCAAGGCCGCTGCCGTCTTCTTTGGTGGTGAAGAATAGGTTGAATAAATTCTGCTGGGCTTCTTCAGATAAGCCAAGGCCATTGTCTTTGATTTCAATGATCACGTAGCCAATGTGGTCTAATGTAGTGATTTCGAGCTTTCCGCCGCCTTGTTGTTGTAATGCTTGAATTCCGTTTAGGCAGATGTTGTAGATGGATTGGGACAATTGATTGCGATCCATCATAATGTTGGGGAGTTTGCCCAAATTGCGGGTGATTTCGACGTGTTCTTTTCGGGCTTGTTCCATGAGTAAGCGCAAGGCTTGTTCGACTGCCTGGTTTGGGTCATCCAGGGTGAGTTGGGGCTCAGGGGGTTTTGAAAAGCGAAGGAAATAGCGGATCAATTCATTGAGCCGTCGGATTTCGTTGAGCACGTTGTCTAATGTTGGGATCACTTCGGGTGATGTGGATGAATCTGGGTTTGCAAGCCATTCTTTGACCAGTTGGATATTGAGGGAAATGGAGTTGAGGGGGTTGCGAATTTCATGGGCAATGCTGGCACCTAAGTTTGCTAAGGATGTGGTGCGTGCATGCCGGAGCAATTGATTTTCCATGAAAATATTGTCCGTGATGTCATTTAAAATCAAGATAATGCCCAGGATTTCGCCTGAATTATTTTTCAACGGTGAAGCTTTTAGGTCAAAGTATCGAATCTTGGCTTCTTTGGTTTGTAATGGAAACCTGGCTAAGTTATGATGCTGACCTTTTCGGAGCACCTCATGCATCAAAATATCGCCCCAAACAATTCCGCGGTATTCTTGCCAAAAGCTAGGAAAGATGTCGCGCAATCGTTTTTGCAACACCTCGGTTTTATCAAAAAAATCGTGGGTCATGCGAGAATTCCAAATCACGACTTGCTCATTTTTATCAATCACGGCAATGCTTTGATCCATGCTTTCGATGATATTTTCGATATATTCCAATGGCGTGTTATCGCGCATGATGTTGGTGAATGTGCCTGCGTTCATGGTTGCGATTCTCCCAATGGGTGAAGATCTCGGCCATGTTTCAGGTCATTGGGTGGATCCACAACCACCCATTGACCTGGTTGCAGGCCCTGGCATATCTCGACTTCTTCATCTGTTTCGATTCCAATCTCGACTTTCGTGAGCTTGGCCTTGCCTTGATTCGCAACAAAACAGTGCTTTTGCTGGCCAATGTTAAACACAGCCCGGCTAGGAATGACCAGTGCATTCGATACTTCGCGCGTGAAAATTCTGGCATCTACCCGATACCCAGGGCTTAGTTTGGGAATGTCTTGTTTTTCAACACTAATGATCACAGTAACACGTTGCTGTTCAATTCCTAAAGATGAAATCTTTGTAAAAGCACTTGGATAAATTTTGCTGACTTTTCCGTAGATTTTTTTCCCGGCCAGGCAAGGGCCAAATAGTTCTGTTTTTTGGCCGAGTTGAACTTTATGAATGTCGTCGGAAAGCAAATCCACTCGAATTTCCAGGGAATTCAGGTTTCCAATTCGTAGGATGTAATAATCGGGTGTGACAAATGACAAATGCACGTTGCCTTTGGTGGTGCGTTCCAGGACAATGCCAGCATAAGGTGCTTTGATCTCGGTTTTTTGAAGATCACTCTCCAAAATGCTCATTTTGGCTCGAATCCCTGCAATTTGGGCCTGGTAAACAGAGCGCAGGTATTCTTGGTCATCTTCTGCATCTTGCAAGATGCGCAAGTTGGTTTGCGCAATGCCCAAATTATGCTGAACCAAGACGGACTGTTTTTTTACTTTGGACAAAGCTTCTTGTGCCAATTGATATTGCGTTTGAATTGCATCCCATTCTTGGGGTGGGGCAATTTTTTGCTCATGCAAGGATTGAATGCGTTGCCAATCTCTTTTAGTCTGCTGAAATTGTGTTTCTGAGATTACTAAATCTTTGTCTGCAATCTCCATTTCAGTCTTGGCCTGGGCCACCATGAGCCGTGCTTTTTCATATTCATCCCGTTTGGGCTTGACTTGATCCAACCCAAGAATGCGGGCTTCCAGCCCTTGGATTTCTGCTGCCAGTGCCTCCAGCTCTTGCTTCTGCTGCACTGGATCAATTTTGGCAACGATTTGGCCTTGACTAACCCAATCTCCCACATCTAAATCCACCGGCCCTAAAAAGCCACTCAATGATGGAAAAATTTTGGTTTCTTCATTGAGTTGAGCCTTTGCTTCTTCTTCGATGTATTCTGCGATAGATGCTTTTGCAACCACCACCATTTGCACAGATAATGGAGACAATGGTTTCCATACCATGTAACCCGTGCAACTTAAAAATAGAATTCCTAAAAGATATTTTTTCCAATGCTTCATCTCAAATCCGTTTCTTATGTTGCGACTGTATGCCTGAATAAGCAAATTTCATAGAAAAAATTTTTCAAATTTGACATTTGCGCTATTTTTTGCGAAAATACAATAAAAGCCAATGGTTAGCCATACACCTGATGTAATGCACCGTCGCAGATAGCCCTGATAGCTTATGAAACTAACTCTAGCATGATCTGGCTATTAGGACGACAAAGTTTGTAAGAGGCCGCACTCCATCTCCTTGCAAAAACCTGGAGTTTCTGTGCGGAAAATTTATGATTGATCGTAAGGAATTGCGGTTTATTCGCCGAGCTATTGAAAAAGGCTGGATAAGCGGTGAAAAAGTTTTTGAATACCTTGAGAGCATGCGCGCTCAAAATATTCTGCATGTAAGCCTTAGGGATGTGCTCTTGCAAAGAGGAGAGCTCTCATGGAAGCAGCTCCGCGAAATTGAAGCAGAACTGACACCTAAAGCTGAAAGCGAGGCACACGAAGGCACTGGCCAAAAAATTTCATATTATGAAGTGCTTGAACAAATTGGCGAAGGTGCTATGGGTTCTGTATATCGAGCCCGCAATACTTTGACCAATCGCACAGTCGCGCTAAAGCTATTGGATCCAGAATTGGCGCGTGACCCTCAATTTGTGGAAAGATTCTTGCGGGAAGCGAAAAATGCAGCAAAGCTCAAGCAACACGAGAACATTGTCGAGGCCTATGACTTTGGGGAAGAGGCGGGTCAATACTATTTTGTGATGGAATTCATCAAAGGCCGGTCGTTAGCTGAAATTTTATTGCAAAAAAATAAGCTCGAAGAGCATACAGCACTCACGATCACCCGGCAGGTTGCCAGAGCATTACAGCATGCCAACCGCTTTTCCATCATCCACAGGGATATTAAGCCAGAAAACATCTTGATCTCCCAAGATGGTGTGGTGAAATTATGTGACCTTGGACTGGCCAAGGATACCAGCCAAGATTGCTATAAGACCAGCGATGGAGTTTCTTTAGGCACAGCATCTTACATTGCACCAGAGCAAGCTAGTGCAAGTAAAAACTTAGACATTCGAGTGGATATTTACTCATTGGGCATCACCCTTTACCAAATGCTCACGGGCGAGCTTCCCTTTGATGGCCCCAATAGTCGTAAGATTGCCAATCAACATATTTCGCGAGAATTGCCGCCTTTAGAAAAAAAGAATCCTCATCTTTCATCCAATGTGATTCGCCTGGTTCAAAAAATGACTGCCAAAAAGCCTGGAGACCGGTATCAAAACCCAGATGCTTTGCTGCATGATCTGGAGCAACTCTTGTATGGCCCGGCTCCAGAAAAAAAAGTACGCAAACCTGGTGTAACTCCAACACAGCTCAGGGTTTTAACCCGAAAGAAAACATCCTGGCTGTCTTCTACCAAGTGGCTCTATGTGGGTATTGTGGTGATGAGTTTGGTCTTAATTTTATTATGGCTTGGTATTTATTTCCGAATTTTATAAGCAGACGTTTCCGTAACCAGCCAAAAATAGGATGGCACG
>JAKLHB010000120.1 GCA_022710345.1 Planctomycetota bacterium | reverse complement strand
ATCTGATCCTTGAACCCAAAGCAATGCTCCCATCATGAGGCAGCAGAACAAGGAAATCCAAGAAATGAGCGAACTTCGGCGATGTTGAAGCACAGTCACGGTCATGGGAGTGGGTGCATCTTGTGCTTCAAAGGCCAGATGCATAAAAAAATCTGCGATGCTTTGGCTAAATTCAGGGATGTTGGCCCCTGTGATCTGGTTTCGAGCCATATCCACATCAAAGGGAGTCGTGGCAACTGGCGGCGAACTGAATATGGGCAATGAACAAAAGCCTAGTTTTGCATGAGGGCCAGAAAAGTCGCGGATTTGATGTTTCGTGAGTTGAGAAAAAGATTCAGGAGCAATTCGAAGAGCATTTTGCCAATGAGCTTGCAATTGAATATTTTGGAATTTGGGCGCTGCATCTTGGATGTTCCACAAAGCTAGTGGCTGCGTATAGAGCACCACATTAGAAATGGCACCTGCAAGCGCAGTGCGGCCCGAAGGCATGTCCCAAAATAAATTCCATCCCATGCGAGGAGGATCAGGAAGCACAACACTCACAACAGGAATATTCTGGCGCTTTACCAGCGGAGCTTTGTTCAAAAACGTTGCCCATAACGTTGGACTGGGTGTGCCAAAATCGCTGAGAATGAGAATACCATACTGGGTGCCGAATTTGCTAAATTCAGCATTCCATTGAGCCAAGGCTTGAGGTGGGATTAAGTTTCCAGTGCGATCTATTTGATCTCGGATCAGGTCTTGGATTTGTTGAGCGACTTTTTCTTTTGCTTGGCTTGCAGGAAAAAATGACCCGACATTCCATTGGTCATCATAACCTATGATCAATCTCAGGTATGCTGAATCTTGGGCTAAGTATAAATGTTTTTGCCGATCGAATTCAAAAAGGTCTGGGAATGTTTGATTCCACCATGAGCTAAAATTCTGTGAAAGCGACGAAGTCTGTTTACTCTCTAATTTCTGGCATAAGGCGCTGCAAATCTCTTGCACTAAAGCATGCCGAGGGCCTAATGGGCCTGGTGTTTCTTGCATGATGATGCTGTCATTTCGGTCTATAATCACATTCGCAAGCATCAGATCATTTAATTTCGCCTTGCGATGCTGCGGGCTAAATGGCTCTGAAATGAGCAGCATAAAAGACAAACTGATGACCATCACGAGAAGCCCGACTAATCCTAATCGCTCTACCCCGATTTCTTTGAGATATAGCTTGGGCAGTGGCGGTTTGATGAAAAAATAATATAGCCCATAGAATGCGCAGCCAAACCCTAGGACAAGAGCTGCCCAAGCGATCATGCTGAGTGCAAAAGACTCTTTGGGGCGGGCATACCATCCAAATCCCATGGCATCGCTAATGAGCAATGTCTTGGGTGGAGTTTTAGGATTTTGCAGCACTTGATTTTGAAACCGCAATTTCATTTGCACAGAGATTTGAATTTGCTGGGTCTTTGGCAATGGCTGGAGTTCCAAAAGATACAGCTCCACTTGGGGTATGTTTGGAGAATCAGCAGATATAGCCTTTTTATGGGTATTTGCTTCCAAAAGTTCATGGAATTCTTGAATCTGCGGCAATGATAGGTCATAGCCTGTGCGATTGAAAATGGCCACATTGAATTCAGGTTGGTTCCACGTGTTCAGTTGGCTGCTCATCCAAGGTAATTCTTGCGCAATAAAGCCCCGAATGACCTCTGGCCAGGCTTGGCGCATGGTAATCGTAGATGTCTGTTGATACCAGATTGGCCATAGGCACCAAAGGCATAAAATCAGGCACAAAATCAAGGCAACGATGTTGTTCTGCTTCATTGAATTTTATGCTTTCTATTGAGCAAAAACACAGAGATTCAGAAGGTCAGGTTGTGCTATGCGTTTTTGCTTAAGATTTTCACTGCCATTTTCTTGCTAAATGCACATACCCGAGGTAGCCCATTTTCGCAATCTTGAGCTGTCCTTGGTTGCTAATTTCATGCTGGAGCAAAAAAAGGTCGTTCCATAAATTTTGCGAAATAATCGGGCTGACCAGTTGGCAAAATAAAGCTGGGCTTATATCATCTCCCATTACATCTTGCCAGGCAACTGTTTGAATCAGTTGTCCAGGTTCGTCTGCACTCAGGTAACATCGCAGAGATTCATCTGCGCCAGCTTGAGGTTGAAAAGGCGAAATCATAGGGAATGTATGTGTGACCAAACCCCAGACAGGTGCATACACAGGCCAATTTCGAGCATGTAGAGCCTGGCCTTGTTCTGGACGCAATGCGAATACAATTTCTTTTTGCAAGATTTTAAATAATGGCCACTTATATTGAAGATAGAATCTCAGTGGAATATCCTTCGAATTTTCAGGTTCCCAGCGGCTTGTTTCAAGGATAGCGTGTGCAAAACGAGATATTCCAGGAATATCCATACCTGGTTGAATGGTTTTGTACAAATACGTGCCGCATTCTAGCTTGAGTTCCGTGCTTTTCTTTTGTATGGATTCTGCAAATTGGCTCAGGCAAAGCCATGTTTCTATGAATTTCTGCCAGGATCGTAAATCTGGCTCGCCTGGAGGCTGAATGCTTTTGTTCAAGCTATGATACAGGTTTTGAAATCGTGGCATTGCATTCGCTTGATAACAACGCAGGGTATAGAAAAATGCATAGATTCTAAACCCAACATCATTCTGTTTTTCAATGAATTCGCGAGTCAACTGCATATTGGCTAAAACGCGATGAGATCGAGCATCTAAGCGGCTATGGCCAATGTATTGCAAAAAGATTTCCCAAGGCATGGACAACAGCGGAATCCGCATTTTAGGCTCAATGGCCTGCTTGATCTGGAGCATGGCATAGACTTTGTTATGAATCTCCCGCAATTGTGGCTCAATCGGCTCAGATTGCTTTCGCCAGGTCTCCATGGTACTGTTATACGATGGCACAAACCCTAGGAATTGAAGCACTAAATCAAGAATACGCGGGGTTTCCAGGGTCATTTTATCGAGAATAGAAGAAACTTGGGCCAGAGGAATTTGGATTAAGGTTGCTTCTGGTTTTGTGCTGTCTTTTTGGGTGCTGTCTAATTCGATCAAACAATCTTTGGTTTTAGACAAATCCTCGATGACTTGGTTTTGAAATGCCTTTTTGACATGGCCTAACAATGATTTTTCTGCATGCAACAGGGAGCAAAACAGCAAAATGATTAGAAAATACCGCATGTCTATTCTCCTCCTTCTCCAATGAGCAATTCCTGAATTTCAGCATCATTGGGATATTGCTGGGCTAAAGCAGATATCCAATCCACCAAGGCTTTAGAACCAGGATGGTCAGGGGATAATGCCTCATCTTTTGCCCATGTCAGTGGGTAAGAAACCGCAGGATATGTTCCTTGTCCACGGCCTTGAAAAACTGTTTGCACTAAATCTGCATACGCGGTTTTCAAGCTTTTGCGATATTCTTTTGATATGCCTTTTTCTAATTCAGGCTTTTGCAAACTAGCCAAGGTGGGCTTTAAACCTCGCATGGTGGAGCCTAAAAACGGGTCTGCGTGCGAGAAAATATCCTGAAATTGACTGCGTTTGATGGCAATGTATTTCATGGCTTCTGGATTAGCTTGCCAGGGCATTGGAAATGCTTTTTCATAAAAAAGATGAGTATAATGTTCACGTGCTTTTGGGGCAAAGACGTCCTTTGTTGCATCCTTTGTTTGAAACACTAATTTCTGCAAAAACTCTTGAAATTGTTGGAGCGCTGTACCAGATAAAGGTTGCCTGGCTCGGACAATTTCGAGTTTTGATTGTTCTTCTGCTAAATCCCTTTTGAATTCTTCCTGTTCCTGTGAATCAGGCTTTGCTTGTTGCACCTGGCGTTGCAATTCAACGATTTTTTGAGCCAGTTCTTTTTCTTCCTGCGTGTCTGCTAAGCTTTGCTCCAGCACATCCCCCAACCGATCCCAGATATGATGCATGGCATGGATGGTTGTGAGCGGCGTGAGAAACTTGGCATTGAAGTCAAATTTACTCCCTTGCAGTTGATCATCCCAATCTTGAATTTGCTGTTGAAACTTCTTCGCAGCTTCCTGATATTCAGTTTTTTCATAGTGGTTGTCCAAGAGAATCGCATACGAGTCTTTCATCACTGCGAGAAAATTGATCTGCGTGCGACAATCTGCCGCAAACACAGGCTGTTGGAACCCTGGCTTCAATTGGCGCTGGTCTCCAAAAAGATACTGAATGATCGCCTGATCTCTTTGTTCGCCTGCTTGGTTTTCCATCAAAATATCGTAGGTTGCCTCAAAGGATTTCAACGTTGCTTGCAAGATGCTCTGTACAGAAATCTGAATGCTTGTGGCTGTTTCATAAACCAGGTCAGCATTGAACAAGGTCTCTGTATATTCAATGCCTTTGTCAATTGTTTTCATCAATGGCCCGCACAACCAAATCTTGCGCGGGAGACGCATCTGAATCATGGAATGCACTTGAAGCACTTCTCGAATCAAAGGATACCCGGGTGGAGATCCACAACGCTGTAATTGCCAATGTTCTAGTTGTCTCAGGCTCCAAAGCTGCTGCTTCACGTTATCCAAAAGACAGAACATGGCCACAATTTCTGTACGATTGGCCTGGTATGCTTCATCTGTGAAAATTTTGTCCAAGGAAAAATCCATGAGAAATGGCAAAAGTTGCAAATACAAGCCAATGCTTTTGCTATAGACCCGCACAAGGCTGGTGCCAAGCTTTGGATCAGTGAATTGATTGCCAATGAATTCTACTTTTGATTGCTCCATCTTCTGTGCCCAATTTGGAGGGAGCATGGCCAGGACATTTTCGAATTGCGTAAATACGAGATGCATGAGGATCACACTATCGGGAGTGATTTTGGTAAAACGATTGTCAATGAATGCAGCCGCAAACCACCGATAAAACCATTCATCTATGCCACTAATGCCTTCTACGCTTTCTAGCTCTAAGCCTTTGGTTCGCAGAAATTCTAACAAATCATCCAGGCTCTGGATTTCAGCTTGGATTTTCTGCTGAGATTGAGCACCGAGATCGGGCATTCGTGGCATTGGCCTTGAGGTTTGCAAATGCAGCTCCTCAATCAATAGTCGAGTGCGGCTTGCAGGACCTAAACGAGGGAAATACACAGGTCGAATCTGGCTGCGATAATCTTGCAACAAAACTTGGCGCGAATCGTCTCGTTGATAGCAAAAGGCTAGGCGAAAGAGCAGTTTTAAGCTCAAGACTAAAGCGTCACTTTCAGGAGACCCTGCTTTTTGACTTTCAGGCATCCCTGCTTTGAGACAATGGTAAGCATCCCTGCGCATGCTGTCATACGCTGCAAGCTTCTGGGAGGAACCTGCACAATTCGCTCCAGAATTCGGCAAAAGCAAGACAGACTGTGCAAATGTATGAAGCCTGGCTATGGTAGGCGGCTCTTTCTGCATCAGCTTGCCCATGCTTTGGCAAAGCATTTGGCGCAATTCCCCAGATACCGGTGCTCTGCTTTGCGGCAGTGCTGTGAGTTTTGCAGAGGTGATCCAGCAAAGACTTTCGGGATGCCATGACACTGTGAATTCAAGAACCTTTCCTTGCTGCCCAGATTGGCCTGGCTGAGCCGCAGTATCTCCAAATGGATAGAGCTTGGATTCCAATAACCGCACGAGTTCATGGCCTAGACGATAGATCTGTAATTTTGCGTCCGTTTTCTGGGCTAAGGGATGTTGCCAATGTTCTGCCGCAGCATCCTGCAAGCCTTGTCTGATCCAATCCACGATACGAGCCATAGCCAGGCGATCTTCCCAAGGTTTTTCAGGACGCTGGCGATAGAGCAACGTTGCAATCATGGGATAAGTGACATTCGGATTCAAGCCAAAGCTCGACTGATCCTGCCATAATGAAGAAGGATTGGCGCGCTTACTGTTCAATTCAAGCAAGAGATTTTCGAGGTTAGTTGTGGAAGCGTTCCAAATTCTCTGGCGAAGGATACCATATTCTAGCATCTCCTGCGCAGGAGATGCTGAGCTGGTGCCTGCTGTAGAATCAAGATACTTCAACTGACTCCAAGCAATTTCAATCTTTGTTTTATCTTGTTGAACTTTGTTGATGAAATATTGAATGCCTGTGAGAGGAATGCTTTCTAAAAAACCAGGCACAGCAATGATAGGAAGATAGATTTTTTGCAAGAATTTCCAATGTAAATCCGCCATGAGTCTTTTCCAATTCGCAATATCTTGGCCAGGGCTAGATTCCAAAGCAGCCAATGTTTCTCGAATCGTCGGGTCTAACATTAGATAGCTTGTGAGTCGTGTTTCTAAGGTCACATTAGCAAATGCAGAGGCGGTTACAGGCAATTTGAATATTCGAAAACGCATGGCCTCGATGAGCCAATCCATATACTTAGTCTCTTCAAGAATCGAGCACACTCGAAGCATGACACGCATCAAAAGCCTGAGTTTGTCCAGACTACCATCGCGTTCAAATTCTGCTATGATGCGCTCCCAAATCTGCTGAATCCTCGGCAAATCCTCAGCTTTCAATTGGTGGAGTCTCTTTTCTTCTTGAATTCGACGCAGGATTCGATCAAATTGTTCAATCACCCAGATTTCATCCAATGCAAGTCTTTGCTCAACCAATTCCATGATGATATGTTCGAGCAAGTGGCCTAAATCTTGGTTCAAATATCGCAAGACTTCTTGGCGAGACATGCTGCTTTGAGGAACCTGCAAATGCAGATAGATGTCTGTGAGGATGATGAGCAAGGACTTATTTTCATGAGGTTCGCCAAAAGGAATTTTTTGATCTAAGCTGAGTCGCAATGAATTGCCAATATCCAATTGAGCCTGTTGCATCAATCTTTGACCAAGCCAGAAGCGTTCTGGCCTGGAAAATTGCGGGGTAGTTTGCTCTGAACTTGCATCCATGAGGCTACACCGTAAAAACACATTGGACCAAAAAGAATCGCTAGGCAATCGTTGCTTTTGCCATAATGCCTGCAATGCTCCAAATAAACGGCTTCTTTCAACAAGAGGTGCTTGGTATAAATACACATTGCGCCAGAGTGTGTAAACATTATATGTGAAATATGCCGCGTTGTCAAGCTTTAAAAATTCCAATAAATCATCCAGACACGAATTAAAAATGACGCTATCCTGAATGAGATGGCAAAGAATTGGATATTGTTCTTGATGCAGGTAACAAAAAAATTCAAGATCATCTTTCACAACGCCCTGCCTCCATAATGGGGCAATTACACTAAAAGCAGTCTGTTTGTTGATCGCTGTTCGAAAGATAAGGTTGGATAGCCTTTGCTTGCCTGCTGATTCATGTTTGGCTTTGAGTTCAGTCGCTAGCTTTTGGATCCATTCTCCAAGACTTTTAGTAGAATAGCTAAGCAAAAACTGATGCGATTCCCAAGCTAAAGCAGACCACTGCAAAGCAGGCAGATCATAGAATTGCGCGGCCAATTCTTGATACCATATACCACGATCCAGAGATCCAGGCGCAATCGTACTTGCCCATTCTGCTTTGCCAAGTTCTGTGAGAATCTCTTGAATCAACCCAGGCTCTAGCGTAGGACGGCCAAAATATTTTGCGTACGCACTTGCAATCAATCGTGTCTGCAAAGGCTCTGTGGCACTCTGCATTGCCTGGATGGCATTGTCCTTTTGCTTAAAAAAACGTTGGTGCAACTGAGCTAATGAAATGGAACTAGCAGAAGTCACCTGAAGTGCATAGTACAAATGCCTAAAAAAATCAGGAACGCTTTGCTCTTTCTGGGCTAGAGGAAAGATATGCTGATTGAAAAATTCAAGTTTATTCGTCACCTGGTTCCAAAGCACTTGAGAAAATTGAATCACTTCAGGAGCATAAAAAATAGCAGGATGAAGTTCAGGTTCGTTTTGCAAGAGATCGGCCAAAAAAGCTGGTTGAATCCCACATTGATATTGGTTAAACATGGAAAAAAGCTGGTTTCCTAATGGCCGCAACTGGGGCGAAACTAAGCAAAATGTGGGATAACCATCCTTTTTGAACCCTCGCTTTACAAAAGGATACACGAATTCACGAAGCTGAGGCCGTGCATCTTGTGCAGTCCTTTGGAAAGCATCCTCCAATAATCCAATGGACAATTTTTGTACTGCTGGATCGCTGAAAAGCCTGGCATCTTGCTTTAATATTGCGCTAATTTCCTGGCGTGGTATTGTTTGCACAAGCGATAAATCTTGAGCCAAGACAATACAAGACAAAGCAAGCATGGCCATCCAGATTTCCATTTTGATATTCATTTTTGCAAGCTCCTATTTTTTTCGCAAATGCAACAGGTCGGATAAAGTGTGGCCTGCCTGGGCATGGCCTGATGGGATTGCAACATCTTGAAATAATTGTCTTGCATCAAACGTTGGATGCAGAATGCCCTGCGCACTATAGGCATCTCGAATTTCAGCTTTTTGGTTCAATGCAATCCAGACATTGGTTAAATTCACCTGTGATTGGCCGTCGAATGGGACACCAGGCAAAAAAGTCTGCAGCCGATCTTTCCACAGCTCACAGGAAGCCCGAATTTTACGCAATTCAAGCATGGTCGCCACTGGATCCGATGGCTGGCAATCCCAGTAATAGAATAGCTCTCGGCAAAGCAAGACCATCTCTGGTAAATAGAGCTGTGTATTCGCATACCAAGCTTTGCCTGTTTGGGTCAATGCAATTCGCATGATCAAAGCAAGCATGTCCTCCACGACCTGATGCGCTGCATCTTTGGCCCCGCCTTCATAGAGCAAGACGCTTAAAAATAAGCCATTGCCTAAAGTCAGGGTCAATAATTCTGGGCTGCCTTCTTGGATCAACTTTTGCCGGGTCTCCACATACGTTCGATACGCTCGTTTCAACTCCAGCTTATCTCCCTCATGGAATTGAGCCATGATCTCAGGCCGAGGATTTTCAAAAAATAGACGCAGGAACTGGTTCCAATATTGGTGATACCTGGCCGAAACTTTTGGCAATGCTTGGATCATGAGTTGCTCCAATTTAGCCAAAGATTGCCCAAATGCCTGGATATCTGAAGCATCGAAATGAATTTTTGAAATCTCTTGTGGCGGGTTCATGGTCATGCTTGGGATGGCTGATTTTTGATCACTTGGCGTTATACTGGGTGCTTTAGCTTCAGGCACAACCCGAAAGCCTTGTGATTTTGAAATCGAGCGGCTAATAGAAGTCCCTTCGCCTTCCTTGCCTTTGCCCTTGCCTTTATCTCCCTGGCCTTCGCCTTCGTTGCCTTCACCTTCGCCGTCTGTGCCCATATCCAATCCTTCGGATTTGATACGGCCTTTTGTCGGAAATGCGATCATGATGCCATTGGCAAAAGCTGAAATATACTCACTTTGGATTTGGGTTTGCTGTTCTATAGCTCCTTGTTGCAAAAATTCCAGTTGCACAAAATTAGGGCGCTGGCTTTGGGTACTCCGTAGCACATCCGCGGTTTTGATCTGGACGATATCCAGCTTGGAGTTCCCTAGTTTGAGATAATATACCTTCATGCCAGGTTGGATTTCTTTGGCTCGGACGACCATTGGAGTTTGATCATCTGGTGATTGTACAAAAATTCCCTGCATGTCGCCGCACCAAAGCTCAATTTCATTGTCTGTGCAAAGGGAAATCCAACGCCTCAATGGATCTGTGGATTTTCCATATAGATACCGAAATGTAAATTGATTACTTTTGGCATCATCACAAGAAAGAAGCCTATTTTCACGACTTACATGCAATAAAGGTATGGGCAGTGCTTGTCGCACTTGCTCTGCCGAAGGCTTAATCCAGGCAAATTCACTCAGGTTTTGGACTGATTCAGGGGGCATAATTTCAGAATCAGGCGGCGTTCCAGAGCCGGGCAGCATAGGTGATTTTGATGCCTGCCCTGGGTTCGTGATCACAGGATCAGGAGGTTCAGGCGGCTTACGGATGGCTGGCGTAGCCTTTGGCTGGCCTGATGTTGCGGCTGCCACGTATGTATTGGCCTGATCATGCACGCCGCTACCTTGTTCAGTCTTGGCTGGAACCTGGCAGAGAATGCCATTGGCTTTGACAAAGATATAATTCCACAATACAATGGCTTCGGTGCTATGATTGGCCTCTGATCCTTTGAAAATCAATTTTGCAACAACTGGCCCTTGTTGTGCATCTCCAAAATCCATGACCAAAGAATCGCCATCGTGCAGGTGCCTGGCTTTGGGAACTGTGTATTTTTGATCCTGGTATCGCACAATGCGCTGATTGGGCCCCACAAGCAATTTATTTTCGATATGATCGCTCGTCTTGAAGTGCAACAATACCAAAACCCCTTCTTCAGGCGGTGCTTTGGCAGCAATTTCTGTGGTAGCCGAAATTTTTCCAAGGCCAGGATCATACCCTAAAATAGGGCTATTGCTTTGCAGTGTAGCTAATTTTGCTTCGCTGCCAGAAGCTTCTGGAACTGCCATGAGCGTTTCTTTGTCAAAGCCTTGAGCCCAAGGAATCTTCAATGCTTCTACCACAATGCCATTGGCAGTGAAATTGTCATAACCTTCTAGCACAAGACTCATGAGTTCGAATTCATTGGCAGAAGGAGCTGCTTGATCTGGGAGTGCGATACCCATATTGCGAAAAACCTTGGTAGCTTCGCTGACTTTTTTTGCACCAGCCGGTTGAGCCCAGGGATTCAGACGCTCTATGTAGAGATGCTGAGAAGAAGAATTGGCTAAAATGCTGCGCATGGCAACCGGCTGAAATGCTCCAATGCCGGCTGATTGCGTATGACTAAATACTTTCTGCAATCCGCCGCCCATCACATATAAATTCGGTGCAACAGCCAATTTAATCGCAGTTTTCGACCGCATGCGTTTGATTTGAGCGATCTTGGCCCAGGCCATTTCTTCACACAATCTGCCTGGATTATCTGGAGATTCCTCAAAACTCGCGATATAATCGCCTTCTTTCACATCTTTTAAGAGACATACCTGTGGCTTTTCTCCTGGTTTGCGAATACGCACCCAGGATAATTGGGAAACACCAACCTGAATTCCACCGCCACCACCACCGCCACCGCCTTGGCCTTGCGCATAGAACGACAGCCGTAGGTTTTCATAATTGTCTGCCCGCGCCTGTTCTGGCGGTATAGCTTGGCCTGAAGGGCTTTGAGAAGTACTTTGCGGAGGAGGCGTGTAGCGTGTGATATTTTGCCATTCCAGGATAATCCGAATAATGCTGGTGTCTGCTGGGTCTGCTTCATAAAATAGCTTTGGCTGGCCAAAATATTTACATAGCATACCTAGCACTGGATCATAGAAATGCTTTTTCTTTTCCTGCAATGTATAAATGCTTGCAAAATTTTCTTGCGCGTAGGCCAGTGCGTGTGTTTGGCCAGCAATGTCAGTATCAGGAATCTCTGGAGTTGTCCTGGCTGCTCGCGCATCAGCAACGGCTTTTTGACTTTCCAAAACATACTGAGCCACATACGGACTATGTTCAAACCAGGTGATCCAAAGCATGGCAAAACCAGACGGATCAAACGTAATTTTTGCCAAAGCCTCTTTGGGCACTGTCCATGATTGCGGAGAGCCTGCTAATGTCACGGTCGCTTTATTTCCTTGAATTTGAAAGCTTGCATTGTCTGCAACCAGTGTTCTCCGTTGTTCTAATTCCGCAATCCATCTTGCATAAGCAGCATAGTAAGAATCCAAAAGGCTTTTGTACTCAGGCTTTGTAGGCCATGCCTGGCTGCGTTCTGCAATCGGCACAGCATCTGCATTTAAGGCCAATTGTGTTCCTATGGAAATTAATCCCTCTGGGCTATCCAGAAAGAGCAAGCGACGCAGGATATGTCTTTTCATGACCAATGCACTGATGGGCAATTTTAACTTTGCAACAATGGTTGCATCAAACTGCATGAGACTTTTCTTTTGCTCGTCCTTTAAGCTTAGACTTTGAGCATACGGCAAAAATTGGGCTGCAGAAAAAATATTCGAACTTGGTTCTACTTCCGATGAAGCCTTTATATCATCCGCATCTTGGGGCATCTTATTGGTTAAGAGTGGCCCGGCTTGACGCGCATAGTATTGAAACAAAGATGATATGTTCAAAGTAAAATTAGCAGATGGATCAAAGGGCTTTTGCAAATCTTCAATCGTGCGCAGTACTTGACTTTGCAACATACTGCGGCTTACGCTTGGGCTTTTGGGCGTGACCAAACAAACACGAATCAATTGCGGATCCTTTTGCAGCAACAATTCCGCAACCGCGATCTGATCCCAAAACTCTGGGACATCGGCCAGAACAGTCGGATAGAGCATATTGGCTGCTAAAAATCCACTGATTCCAATGCCTAGATTTGTTCCCTGTAAATCTGGATGCAAATAAGAATAATACTTTGCAAACAATAAATAGAACGCAAACGCGCTATCTGGCAAATCCAGGATTGTGCTTGGAATGATGATGTTGTCTTTCCGAATCAAAAGATATAAACTTCGATGATCTGGATTCCGCAAAGTTTTGAAATAACTTCGAATATCCTCATCTGAAACCACCAACGTCTTCCAGATTTGCTTTTTATTTGCCTCGATCTCTTTGGCAATCTCTTCTGGAAGATGATACGGAAATCTCAGCCCCTCTAGCTTTCGCATGTCCAATAAGCTCACTCTTTTATCAATTTCTTCCTTCAACTTGGCATCCTGAGCTTGGCTGAGGATGCAACATACGAAAAGAGCAAAGAATAACAATCGCAAAATCCTCATGCTATGTTCCTTTCATTGTGAAGAAATAGAATGGTGATGATTCAACGTTACAGTGCTCGATTGACCTTAGAATACTTTATCTTACTGTTTTATATAGGCTTAGCTTACCAGACGTTTCCGTAACCAGCCAAAAATAGGATGGCACGTGCATGAGATCAAAATTTCGAAATGCAAGTGTTTT
>JAKLHB010000012.1 GCA_022710345.1 Planctomycetota bacterium | reverse complement strand
AAAAACCCCAGGCTTTATTCCCAAACCGCTTCGCGGCAAAAAACTTTGCTGCAGTGCAATCTTATACGAGAGTTCTAGTATAGGAAATCATTTTTGAAACTTGCTGGTTGAGAAAAACTAGCAACTTTTTGAATAGCCGCTTTTTTAGTTGCAAAATTTTTAAAGTATGCTTTATTGTACTTAGCCAGTTCATTCTAGCAAAGATGTTATCAGAATCAAGCAAATTCAGGAGGATACTTTTGTGGAAAATGTGATCTATTGTCCTAAAGACCAAACACCGCTTACGATACAAAAAATCACTAACATTCATCTGGCATTTTGTCCAACATGCCAAGGTGCATGGTATTACGGAGAAACTTTGTCAAGATTTTTGTCCGTCAAAACGAGCAAAGATATTATCTCCTTTTCAAAACGTGTGTTCCAACAAAGCCAAAGCTCACTTTCCTGCCCAGAATGCCATACTGAAATGGTTGCGAAAACATTCCAGGAAGATCAAAGTTTAACCATTGATCAATGCCATCATTGCCAGGGTATTTGGCTGGATAAGGGAGAATTAGGCAAAACAAAGCAATTACTTCGAAAGTATACCGAATCATCTGGTACAACAGTGCTGGGTCAAGGTCCAGGCTTCTTAAGAGCATACCCTGTGCCAAAATCCGAAGCGTCTCTACCAGTTACATTGCATAAGCTTCCCCGGCTCGATCTAGGAGAAGAAGAACGAGATGAAAAAGCAGAGGAAGCAGAACTTGCGTCCGGAACAGAAGCAGCCGAAGTGACAACAGGCATCTGGCTATTTACATTTTTGACTGGGTTGCCGATCGAAGCCTATAATCCACCGCGCAAAAGAGTTCCGTATGTTACCATTGGATTGTTAGTTTTGAACACCTTGATTTTTATTTTGATGACACGCATGGGCAATGTCATGTCCATCTTTACGGCTTATGGCGCAGTGCCTGAACAAATTTTAAATAAGCAAAATTTACTTGCTCTTTTAACACACGCATTTTTGCATGCAGGTTTTGCCCATTGGCTAGGGAACATGTATTTTCTATGGACATTTGGAGATAATGTGGAAGATCGGCTAGGCCACGTGCAATTTTTATTTTTCTACCTGTTCTGTGCTGTGACAGCCTGCCTGTGCCAAGTATGGGTCATGATGCTTTTAGGTCAAAACAGCATCCCATTAGTTGGTGCAAGTGGCGCTATTGCAGGCGTTATGGGTGCATATCTTTATTTCTTCCCCAAAGCAGCCATGTATCAAAACATCATCATTGTCCCTGTGAAAATCCCCATCACCCTCTATCTAGGATTCTGGGTAGCTATGCAATTTGTAGGCCATTATCTAAGTAAATCTGGTGTAGCATGGTGGGCCCATTTAGGTGGATTCTTCATTGGCTTGATCATCGCTGCCATTTGGTATCATCTGCGCAAGCAAACCACCCCTGTTCCTGCTGCCTAGGGTATGTTTTTTGGCAAACATTGCTTTTTCCGCCAATTTTAGCAGACGCGCTGTGGGACGGTTTATAACTTGCAACGCTATACAGCTAAACATGGCTTTTTTCTGCCAATTTCAGCAGACCCTGTCGGAGAGCAAACCTACATTGCTTAGCTAGGAAATTGCCTTTGCATGTTTTTTTGGCATGCTGCTGGATTGGCAGACCGATATAACGTCTTTCGTTTTTTGGTTTCCCCAAAATTCGTTAGGATCAGCAAGAAATACGATTGAAAGGGACTTCTATGCACTATTGGAAATTAGTGATTTGCATTTGCTTGTTTTTCTATGGTTGTTGCACAAGCGAAGCGGGCAACATCCCAGAATATTCCACCACGATTGCTGCAGAAAAACCCTATCCGTTTGTTGGGATCATTTATGGAGATACCCGCGGTAAACACGATTTGGAAATTTGGCGTTCGAGTGCAGACCCTGAGCGCAGCAAAATTCCTGCTCAAATGGTACAAGAAAAGCCTGAATTTATCATCAACACAGGGGATATCGTGCTCAAAGGCAGCAGCCATAGTGATTGGGAAGAATTTGACACCTATCGAACTAAAATCCTAGAAAATAAAATTCCCTATTTCCCATGCCTGGGGAATCATGATTATTGGGGAAGAGATAGCAAAGCCTTAGATAACTATTTCTCTCGATTCCCAGATCTTTTGGCTCAGCATTGGTACAAGTTCCAATATCAAAACATTTTATTCTGTTTGCTTGACACCAATTGGGATGAGCTCAAACACTATCAACAAAATGCACAAAAGCGTTGGCTGGAAAAAGAGCTAAAGGCAGCTCAGGAAAGTCCCAATATTCGGTTGGTCATTGTTGCTGGGCATTATCCACCTTATACGAATTCTAAAACCCATGATGGAGATGAGGGGATGCAGAAGCAAATCGTCCCATTGCTTATGAAATATCCCAAAGTACGGCTTTTATTTTCAGGTCATTGCCATAGTTATGAGCATTTCTATTTCAAACCCATTCATTACGTGGTGAGTGGAGGTGGTGGAGCACCTCTGTTTGATGTGATTACGAATCCGGCCAAACAACGGTATGCAGATCTTTATGTTGGTGAAGAAAGACGATTCCATTATTGTAGGCTTACTTTCTATGAAGATCGAGTGCATATCAGTGTGCAGATGATGAATTCGCAATATAATTGGTATGAAGCAGATAAGTTCACGGTGGAATATCCTACTGCTGCACAATAATTGTGTTGCTTGTAATCCAACATTAAAAGCATAATAACTTAACTTATTATTTTAGAAAAAGTTATGAAAAAAAGAATCATCACTCTCGCTCTTTGCATACTTTTGATAGCGGCTATCATTGGTATTTCCAAGAGTTATCAAGAAAGTACACAATTGGTTCTAGGATATGGAACTGTCGAAGCCCATGAAGTCCATGTTGGCTCCAGAATTGGTGGCCGTGTGGCTGCAGTGCATTTTGAAGAAGGTGACATGGTCCCGGCCGATGCTGTGTTGATCACGCTCGATGATCGGGAACTGCAAGCGCAAGCCCGCGAAGCAAAAGCAGTCTTAGAATCTGCAAAAGCCAAATATAACGAATTGAAAGCTGGCTATCGAGCCGAATCCATTGAAAAAGCCCAGGCTGTTGTGCGTGAACAAGAACAAAATTTGAAAAAGCTCCAGGCAGGCCCACGCAAAGAGGAAATTGAAGCTCAAGAAGCTCGGGTGAACACGGCTCAAGCAGAATATGACCATGCGGAACGTTCCTATCGTAGGATTGTGGAAAATTTGCAACAAGGAACTGTGGCAGATCAACAGCGTGACGATGCAAAGCGCGGTTTAGAAATGGCCAAGCAAAAACTTCAGACAGAGGTCAAAAACTATGAGCTTCTGAAGGCTGGTTATCGTGTGGAAGATGTTGCCATAGCTGTAGCAAGACTCCATCAAGCGCAAGCTGAACTCAAGCAACTGCAAGCAGGTTCGCGAAAAGAAGAATTAGATCGTGCGTTAGCATTCATCCAAGAATGTGAAGCTCGAGTCAATCGAATTGAAATTCAATTGGAAGAATGCCGCATTCGAGTGCCGCCTGCGGAAGTGCCACCTGAAGAACGTGCTATTCGAATGCCGACGCAGGTACGTTTAGAAACTTGTAACTTAAAACCAGGAGACATCTTAGCAGCGGGGCAAATAGCTGCTACTTTACTAAAGCCCGATGATCTTTGGGTGAAAATCTATGTGAGTGGCCGAGAGCTAGACCGTATACAAATTGGACAAAAAGTTGTTGCTATGGCAGAGTTTAGCAAGGCTAAAGATTTCCGATCTTGGTTTCTGAAGCAATTATTTTCTCTTTGGGAAAAACCCCAGACTTATCGAAAATTTCAAGGTAAAATTGTGTATATTGCATCACAAGCAGAATTTACCCCAAGAAATGTGCAAACTAAGGAAGAACAGGGAAGCCAAGTCTTTGGAACCAAGGTTAACATCATGGATCCCCAAAACTTTCTTCGCCCTGGTATGTCCATCACTATTGAAGAAATTCCTATTGCCAAGGAAGCCAAGGAATAAAAAATGGCATCGGTTATTATTGCAGATAAACTCACCCGACGATTTGGACTTTTGACTGCGGTTTTTGAAGTAAGCTTAAATATCCAGGCGGGCGAAATCTTTGGATTTTTAGGGCCAAATGGCTCTGGCAAATCCACAGTCATTCGTATGTTGTGTGGCATTTTAACCCCAACTGCTGGAACAGCTCAGGTTCTTGGATATGATATTACCCGAGATAGTGAGCTGATCCGAGAAAACATTGGGTATATGTCTCAAAAGTTTAGTCTATATGTAGAATTAAGTGTTTGGGAAAACATCACATTCTATGCAAGGCTTTATGGTCTCTCAGGTAAAGCATTAGCTAAACGACGACAAGATGTTATGGAATTAGTTGGGATCACAGAGAGACAAGATCAGTTGGCTGGCAATCTTTCAGGCGGTTGGAAACAACGTCTGGCTCTTGCCTGTGCATTGGTGCACGGTCCGAAAGTCATTTTTTTGGATGAGCCAACCGCTGGTATTGATCCTGTGGCACGCCGCAAACTATGGGATCTCATTTTTGAGCTTTCTTCAAAAGGAGTCACCTTTTTTGTCACCACACATTACATGGATGAAGCAGAACGATGTACCCAAGTTGGATACATTTATCTCTCCAAGATGATTGTGTGTGGTAGGCCCGAAGAACTCAAGCGACTTCCAGAAATCACACCATCAGGCTATCGTAGGATTGAGATCGCTTGTGCAAACACTACTCAAAGTTTTAATCAAGTATGCAAGTTGGAATACCTCCAACAACCTACTATTTTCGGACAATCCATACATACCTTGATTCCTATAGAAATTCCAGAATCAAATCTTTTGCAGGATTTAACTAGAGTTGGTGTCATAGCACCAATGACCAGAACCATTGAACCTAGTTTAGAAGATGTTTTTGTGAGCTTAACGAATCGTTACCTCTAATTCAAGTTGCACATTGCCATGAGCAACTTAGGCATAATTTAGATTGGCCTGCATCAAGGAGAAGAAAACTATGGGTAAAGAGGAAACACATCCTGTAGAATCCAATAAAACTGAAGAACCTAAAAAAACTGTAGCGTCAGAATCAGAAGAAGAGCTCAGTAAAAGTTCTCTCAGCCATAAAATGAAAAAAATATGGGCGAATGAGGAAAGTCCATATTATCTTTCCTTTGCTTCAAAATTTAGAGAAGAAAACGGACAGTTGATGATTTTATCCGTGATCTTATCTGCCTTTGTTCTACTTTGTTGTGGACTTTTGCCTCAAATTGCATTGCAAAATGTGGCCTTGGACATTGGGTTATTTCTAATGGCATTGGCTGGTTTGTCTTTTTTGGCAACCTCTGCATTGACGGTTTTATCAAATGCTTGGTTAATTCGATTCATCAACTTAATTAGGCAAAAGACGGTTGTTTTAGATAAAAAACAGGTACTCCTCCTTTTTCATAAAGGATATGGACTACGCCAGATAAGCAAAATCTTATGGCTTTCTGGAATTATAGAGTGCATGTTTTTTTTACTATGCTATTTAGCAAACTTTAGCATTATCCTCACATGCTGCATTTTTACAATCCTAGCCGGCTTATCTTATTGGCTCTGGCAATATCTGAAAGTGATTGAGAAGTTAGGCTTTAGGCTGCCGCGTAAGCCTATTCCTATGTTGGATGAAGATTTTAGCCAAGTTTTGCCACCTGAAATATCGATTGACCAGAAAAAGAGCGACGGAAATGTTATACTTCCTAGTATCCAAGCATTATTGCATAGCACATCTGAAAAAGTGCGCAAGGATGCAATCAAGATTTTAGGCAGGATCGGAAGTCTCGAATCTGTGCAAATTTTAGTCACACTGCTTGGTGATCCTTCTCCTATCATTCGCACCCAAGCTGTTGCTGCGCTTGGTAAAATAGGAGATAAGAGCGTTAAAGATGCACTATATTGTCTATTAGGCGATGATGTATCAGAAGTTCGTGTGGCTGTGATAGATGCACTAGGGCATCTACGTGATGAAGACTCAGGCGAACTTTTATTGCCCCTCTTGGAAGATAGCAGCCCAGAAATGCGAGGAGCTGTTGCAGAAGCACTCGGCAATCTTGGGCATAAAAAAAGTATCAAAGCCTTAGTCAATCATTTGAATGATGCAGACTGGTTTGTACGATACAAAACCATCATCGCTTTAGGCAAAATGAAGCTTTATCTGTCTAGCGAAGCAATTAGCAAACTCATGCAGTGCGTGCATGATGAAAATTCTTACGCTCGTTCTTCAGCAGTCCATGCTTTGCAAAAAATTGCAGAAGATATGTCTCACAATGATCCACTTTATCAAGAACTACAAAAAAAATTAGCCAATGCTAGCCAGGAAACTTCGGAAGATACTCAATTGAATCTGGATGAGCAACCTGCTCAAGATAAGAAAGCAGATACAAACCCAGAAATCATTCCTGACAAAACTACTCCTGCACCTGTATCACCTGCACCTACACCGAGTGGGCCTGCATCGCTTGCATCTGCACCAAGCGGGCCTGCATTTGTCCCAAGTATGCCTGCATCGCTTGCATCTGCACCAAGCGGGCCTGCATTTGTCCCAAGTATGCCTGCGTCGCTTGCATCTGCACCAAGCGCGATTCTTCCCCAATCACAGACGACAGAACCAGTTCCCCCTACGCCGGTTGTTCCTCCTCCGCCAGGTGTTAATCCAGAAGATACGTTGCCTTTATCTTAGTTGATTGCTAGAAAGCTTGTGCAATGACTACTAGAAAGCTTGTCAATGACCCAAGAAGCTAAAGAATTAAAACAAGAATTTATTTCTCGATATCTGATCCAGGTGCTCGCAGTACCACCAGAAAGCGCTCAGCAAGATGCGGCAGCAATGATGCAGCACCTGAGCCTAGAAACTATTGAACGAATGGTAGCATTTTTTGAATATGTTCATAATTGTCCTATGATTAATCAAAATTTTCTCAAGAGTTTTGTGCAATGCTGCGCTCAAAAAAGCATTCCCCACGAGCCTCATCAAATTCCAATGTGCCCTTGGGCTACCCAGCATGTAAAAACTTTAATGGACCTCAAAGCAGGCGAAAAAGGCCGAATCATGCGGCTCACTGCCCAAGGTGCCATTCGTCGCAGGTTGATTGACATGGGAGTCTTGCCCGATGTACTTGTCGAACTTCAAAGCATTGCTCCTTTAGGCGATCCACTCAAAATTAAAATAAAAGGCTATTACCTGACATTGCGCAAAAATGAAGCAGAAGGCATTTTACTCAAAGATGATGAACCACAGCCGACCGCTGTGTAGCATTTTAGTTTGAGCAAAATCCTGCAAAAATAACGAGGAGCCTGTTTCTTTTCAACAGGCTCCTCGACTTCATTTTTACAGGTTTAGCGAGGCATTGTTGCCTTGGGCAATGCAAGTTGAAAGAAACAGGCTCCTCGACTTCATTTTTACAGATGAAATATTGCAGAAATGCATGTCTTTGAAATTCTTTAGATCCACGAAGGTAGTACAATGAGTGAAATCATATACATCAAAGGCGATGCCACTTGTCCACAGGCCAAGGGAATCAAGGTGATCTGCCATATTTGCAACGATATTGGTGCATGGGGCAAGGGATTTGTCCTTGCTATCTCTCGCCGATGGAAGCAGCCAGAGGCTGAATATCGAGCTTGGCATACGACTGGGAAAAAAGGTGGATTTGAGCTTGGAGCCGTGCAATTCGTCCAAGCTGACCCTTATATCTGGGTGGCCAACATGATTGCTCAACACGGTATCAAACATGGAAGCTCTGGCCCACCGATTCGATACGAAGCATTGGACCAATGCCTTCAAAAGGTTGCCAATCAAGCATCCGAGTTGGGGGCTTCAGTCCATCTGCCAAGGATTGGATGCGGACTAGCAGGCGGAAATTGGTCGAAGATCGAGCCAATCATCCAAAAACATTTGTGTGCTCGTGGCATTGCGGTGACGGTTTATGATTTTGATTGATTTATTCAAAATCAAGATGTCGCAACAAGTTTCAAACAAACTAAGGGCAATGCAACAAACATAGGCATTGCCGAATCCAGAGCAACATTGCTGAATCCAGCAACTACGTTTTTCAAAGGACTGCTTTATTCAGCTTTCCAGCTTAGGACCTAATCTATATGGTTATGTAAAGCGATTTAATCATCTATTTTATCGCAATCATCTGAATCCATTGTTCCTGGAGAAGTTGGGCTGCTTTGCTAGAAAAAAGCAGCGCCACATACACTGCTTTGATCTGTGTGTTGGGGATTGTTTGCTGAACGGCCCGAATGACATCGAGGAATTTATGGACATCTGTGCTTGTGATGGCACGTTTCATTTTTTTGCATTCCACTAAAGCAATTGCATTTTCATTGGTGGCCAAGGATATCAGTGATAAAGGCACAGTGCTGGTATTTTTGGGCAATGGGAGTTCAGGCAGTGTTTGATCCAGGACAATGCGATAATCTGGGATTTGAAGCATGTCTTTTTGGATTAAATCGCTCACAAAGCCTTGCATTTTTGATTTTTTGGACTTTGCAATCTTTTCCTTTTTTGCAGGTTGATCTAAGCCTGTCTGAGAAGATTGTGGCTGGGACTTACTCTTGCGTTTTGATGCTGGCTTTGCCATTGCTACATTTTTTTCATTTTGAACTTTGCTTTGTTCTGCATCGGCAGCTAAGCGCAATAATTCGCGGCTTACTTTGATGGTATTTTCAGATGAAACATTGCCAGTGAGCATGCGAGCAATTTCTGTGATTCTGCCTTGCATATCCAACAAAACAACATCGGTTTGGGTACGGCCATCGTCTGTGTTTTGCTTTTTAACAATAAAATGACTGTCGGCAACAGCAGCGACCTGCGGACTATGGGTGATCATCAAAATTTGGATGGGATTGGATGGATTGCTGCACATCTCTCGAAGTTTTTTGGCCAAAAGGTTGGCTGTTTTTCCAGATACTCCAGCATCAATTTCGTCAAAAATAAAAGTATGAACATGGAGCACCTGGGATAAAACATATTTGAGTGCTAAAAGAATGCGGCTCAATTCGCCGCCAGATGCAACTTCATGCAATGGTCGTACAGATTCACCCTGATTGGCAGAGAGCCAAAAACTCACCCTGTCTATGCCAGCTTGGCCTACATAAATCTTCATATCTGAATCGTCTGGATTTTGCACCAGAACACGGCTTTCTTGAGCAGCAATTCTACCAAATCGAATTTCAAACTGCGCTTGTTCCATAGCTAAATCAGCCAGCTCTTTTTCCAACTTTTTTTCCAGCTCTTGCGCGGCTGCATGGCGTTTACCACTTAGGTCTTGGGCTTGGCGATATAGCTCAGCTTCGGCTTTTTGAATGATGGGGCCAAGCTGTTCATAGCGCTCTTGAATTTGATCTAATTTCTGCATCTCTTGCTCAATGGTATGCTGTCTTTGGATGAACGTTTCCCAATCACCACCATATTCTTCAATTGCTTTACGAAGCTCTTGTAGTCTGGTTTCCAGCTCTTGCTGCTCGGCTAAGCTGCTGCGTACTTCAATACACACTTCACGGATCGTGTAACCAATTTGCTTCACTTGATTGCGGATGGAATACAAGCTTTCCACTTGATCAGGAAGGCTGGGATCAATATCATCGCCGATTCTGGATAAGCGTGATGCTGCTTTGTGGAGCATTTGATAGATTGCTTTGTTGACATCTACGTGTTCAGACTGGCTTGCTACTTCATTGCCTAAGAGCATATCTCTGACGTAAAGCAGATCATTGAGCGATTCTTTTTGGTCGCGCATCTCTGAAACCTTGGATTCTAACTTTTCCAATTCGTCTTGCTGTGCACCGATATTTTCAATTCGTTCATATTCTTCGAGAAGCTGTTCGCGCGTTTCTTCGATGTTTTCAACTTTTTGGGATAATTCTGCATACTCGATTTTATAATCCTGTAAACGTAGGAAAAGCTCTGTAACGGATTTGGCTGCATCCTCGGTACCTGCGTATTTGTCTAGGATATTGAGTGATTGGCTAGGGTCTAAAAGATTGATTTGGGCATGTTGACGGCTAAAATCCACTAAATGTGGCCCCATATCTTTGAGAAGTTGCATTGGGACTTGAATACCATTGATATAGGCTTTTGAGGGGCCATTGGCAGAAAGTACCCTACGAATGTGCAATTCAGACGTGAGCACGTAATCTGGCCCCATACGATTCATAATTTTCTGTAACGATGATAAAATATCTGGGCTTAATTGAAAAGATGCTTCGGCAGATGCCTCAGTTTCTCCATATCGAATGAGGTCTTTATCGCCACGAGCACCTAAAAGCAGTTCAATACTATCCAGGAGCAGTGTTTTTCCAGCTCCAGTTTCTCCAGTGAAGCTGCAAAGATGTTTACCAAACTGCATAAAGCTGCGATAAATCACAGCTAAATTTTGCACAGCTAAAGATTCGATCATGCTAGCTCTCTCTAAGAAGGAAATAGAACTTATGCTCAATTTTTTTATGAAGTTATTCTTGGCTTGTTGTTTTTTGTTATCTCTTGCATACGGGCAGCCGGATGGTCGGATACCTGGTGCGTCTAATTTTTGGTATAATTATACAATAGACTATCAATCAGCAGGGTTTGGGCAAGTTTCTTATGAAGTACGTGCTCAAGAACAGTGCGTGCTGAAGAAACAAGTGAAGTACAAAGTGTTAGATGTTCCTGAAAAAGAAGAAATTTCGGCTGTATTGGACACTGATTATTCCCTGCGATCCGCGTATATTTCTATCCAACAGCAGCAGGAGCAGAAGAGTTTTGTGATTATCACAGTGAGTGATCGTACAATGATCCAGAAGCCTGATGGGGTTGTGACATTGGCCAATAAAAAGTTTTATTTAGATACTTCAGATTTTTTGAAATCATTGGTCGCTAAAGTAAAGCTTTCATTTGGCAAAATGTGGCAGGCTGATGTGCTGAGCACAGATCGCAAGAGTATCATCCGAGCCAAAGCACGTTATTTAGGCCAGCAATCCATGGCCATTCATGTTACTGAAATTCCATGCCATATCCTGGAAGTGACAACACCTGAACTCAAACATTTTTGGGCCAAAGCATACTTAAATTTAGCCGGCGACTTAATTGGCTATGAATTGGGCAGTTTCCGGGTGACTTGGGTGCCCCAGGAGTATGCGTTGGAAATCAGCCAACCCAGCACTTCTTTGTCTGAGCCTGTGATTTTTGATTTAGATTTAATTGAAGAAATGATCTTGGAATGTGATACACCTGAGCTTTTATCCAACCGAGATTATCAACAAATACAAGGGAATCAAGTCATTTTAACAATGGCCAAACTGGTGGATCCGAAAATTTCATGGGAAAAAATCAGTGGAGTGCCCATGCAATATCTGCAGCCTTATGCAATGCTTCCGAGCAATCATCCCTTGATTCTTCAATATGCACAACAAATTCGCTATGGCAGCAGCACTCCGTTTGCCACTGCACAGAAAATTGCGCAATGGGTTGAGGAAAACCTTGACACTAAAAAGACCCCGGCCGGCCAAAAATTAGGCCTTTTTTTAGGCCTACCCAAAGCGTTGCCCGCAGTGGCACAAGTGGTGCTTTGTCGGGCTTGCGGCATTCCAAGCCGCTTAGTTGCTGGGCTGCAATATCGGCCAGGCAAGTTTGTATATAGCACGTGGGCAGAAGTATATCTGGGCCAGTGGCTGCCTATGTTGGATGGCAAGATTGGCGCGGGTGCAGGGCTTGTGGGAATATATTCCGATGTGACATGGGCCAGCAAAGAGCCACCTAAAATGCGCATTAAAATCAAAAGTATTCGCAAGCAAGGGCAACCGATTATGCTGGACAATCCTCAGTCTTATTTTAGCATTATGCAGGATCGGATTCAAGATCGTTTATTAGGATTAAATTTAGTTCGGCCTGCGGATTGGATTTTATTGCCCAAAAGCAGCGATAGTGATATTCTAACATTGCGTTCTATTCAAGGCCAGGGGCCAGCGATTATACTTCGGGTCTTTGAGCTGAAGAAACCATTGGATGAATTCTTGCAAGGCTTGGGTGAAAAGATTGGGGCAGGTTCAAGTATTGAAGTATTATGGCAACAGGCCCGGTCTTTTAGCAACGGCAAAGCAATGGAAGTCGCACTTCAGGACCCTAGCCACCAGGTGGTATATCGAGCATTTTTAGGACAGGCAGGAAATAAGGCTGTCTTAGCTTTGCTCATTGTGCCAATGAATGAACTGGCTCAGGTGGAACCTGGATTTCAACAATTGATTGGGTCGTTAAGTTTTTTGCCATAATCGCTATATCTGAAAAAATATGCGGCTCTCAAAACAGAGCCGCATATTTTTTTGGTTGCCTCAAAAAGCTTCTAGGCTTATTTTCGATAAGCACGATAGGCAACACCCAGTAACCCAATCAACATAAGGAGCAAGGTCCCTGGTTCTGGCACAATTACGTCATAACCAATTAAATCAAAAACGCGGATGTCTGCATCGCTGATGAAATGGGTTTCAGCATAGGCAATGCTAGGGTCCATAACGCCAAGATTGATGCCTGTGTCTTCGTCATTTTTCCAATGAGAAGCCTGGGCACCATCGCCGTTGTATGTCCCGGTTGCCAGAGCATAGCTATTGGTGGTATCTGAAAATGATGCTGCTTGTCCAGGCCGTAGGTCTCGTGCAGTTGTCGTAAATGCACTTGTGGTAGTTGGGACAGAAGCCTGATTAAATCGGAACAGGTCGAAAAGGAACGCATCTACAACACCGCTTGTTCCATTATGGATCATGTAATCAATGTTGTTCACCATCGAGCTAAAGCCTAAGATATGCCCAAGCTCATGAACAGCGATGGCTTCGAAATCAAACCCGACCAAACCATTGCTTCTATCAAAATCAAAGTTAAACGTGGAATTAAAGGTAATCGTTCCATCGCTTGCTCCATACGATGCATCGAGTCCAGTGAATCCCAATGCTTTTAAGTTCGCTTTGGTTGCTCCTAGGTATCCAGAATACGAGAATCCTGTTGGCAACAAGAAAGATGGTGATGTGGGTAAATAATTTACGATTCCATTGCTGGATTCATTTTGCGCATCTACAATCATTTGATTGCGCAATGTTGTATACCCAGCATACAAAAATGTTGATCCTGCCTGTCCTAAAATGCTGGAAGAACCTAAGTCCGCTAAGCCAACATTGACATTGACAGTGATTGGATCACTAAACCGGCTTTCCCATTGCGCAGCCGCGCGTTGGAATGCCTGCATAGCAGGTGTATTGGCTGCTAATGCAGCATCTGCAACCAGATTGATGGTCAATGCAGAGCTGGAAATACTGGCTAGGATTAAAACTAATATCAAACACGTATGTTTCATAGGTTGTTCTCCTTTTGAAGATAAAAATATTTTTTAACCCACAGAAGTCAAACTTTGATCTGGTTCTGTGGGCTTGTTCTCTAAGATTTGCGCTTAATCCCGACTAGAGTGATATCGTCATATTGAGCAGCATTCCCCATAAAACGTTGAAGTTCGCTAAAGATGGATGTGCAAATTTCTTGCGCAGAAAGATGTCCATATTTTTCAGTTAGCTTAAGTAAGTTAGGGAGTTCCAACATCTTATTTTGTGGATTTTGACATTCTGTCACTCCATCGGTGTATAAAATTATACTATCCCCTGGTTCCAAATGCAACTCTTGTTCCACAAAAAATTTTTCAGCTTGTTTAGTCATGCCTAGCACAATGCCGCCTGCACGAATAGCTTCGCTTTTTTTAGTTTTGCTATGATATAAAATGAGATGTTCATGGCCTGCACCAGTCCATACCAAAGATTTCTTTTTTGCATCCCATTTGATCACAAGCATGGACATAAACATATCTTTACGTGTGTCTGCAACCAATAGTTTGTTTAATTCTTCAAGTAAAACCTTGGTGTTTTGGCAAGACATGATCAAAGGACGGAAAAAACACCTTGCCATGACCATGACAAGACCAGCGGGCACACCTTTGCCTGATACGTCGCCGATGCAGATATAGAGTTCTGTATTCCCTTCGTTGGTCACAAAATCGTAGTAATCCCCGCCGACCTCTTTGGCAGGTTTCATAAATCCATATACTTCAATACCTTCTACTTGTGGAATTACTTTAGGCAGCAATTCTTGCTGAATATTGCTGGCAATGGTAAGTTCTTGTTCAATTCGTTTTTTTTCGCCTAATTGTTGAACTAGCAATGCATTTTCAATGGCTAACGAAGATTGCATGGCAATTCCAGTGACCAGGCGTAAATGATCGTCTGTAAAAACTCGATCCGAGCGTGTGGAATCAATGTGAATGATGCCCAAGACTTCATCATTTTTCCCAACTAATGGAACACAAAGAGCTGCATGAATTTGCTGAGCTACGATCGAAAGTCCCATTTGAAAACGTGCGTCTTCCATAGCATCTTTGGTCAAAATACCTTCTTTGCTCTCTAGCACTTCTTTGATGATGGTGCGCGATGCCATGAGTTTGGTAGAAGCAGTTTGAACATCATCCCGTTTTTTGGATGCCATCGGCCATAATTTATTGGCTTTGGGGTCCATCAAAAAAATCGTGCCTCGATCTGCTGGCAAGTTTTCAAAGATGATGTCTAAAAGATGGCTGAGCAGCTCTTTCAACTCCAATTTTGACATGATTGCATTACTGACCTTCAGCAGCACTTCCATAAAGTGAATCGCATGTTTGGTTTCACCCAAGCTTTGGACTGCGGCCTCAGGATTTTTAAAATAGCGTTGACGGCTTTTGATAATGGAGCGTTCTTTTCCAGCATCTTCTTCTTCTGGCTCCATTACTTCTTCTGGCTCTTGTGCCTGAGGAGCTGCTTCCTCTCCATACAAAAGCATCACTTCACCAAGTGTGATCATATCTCCATGATTGAGTTTCCGTTCTTGCCGAACAAGCTGGGAATTGACTTGGAGTCCACCTGGTATCATAGGAAAAATCAAAAAAACGTTATTTCTTTGAACGATTTTGGCGTGTTCTTCTGCAATATTTTTACCTTGCAGGCGGATTTGGCACTTAGCACTGGTGCCAAGGATATTTTGAGTGGACAATTCAAACGTTGCTCCAACGCCAGGACCGTCCATGATGATTAGCTGAGCCAATGGTATATTCCCTCAAACAAATCTAAACTGCATTGGATGTAGGAAAAATCGTCGCATTACAATTATAATGCAGCCGATGTAACACAAGCTTTGGCAAAGGTTAGATGTTCGTATGCCTGTCCCTATGCCAATCGTTGATCATTGATCCTGATAGAGTATAGCACAGATATATCTCAATACGCAAAGTATTTTTGATATCCATCACACATTTGTGTGGCAAAAATTATGGCGGATACCTTCATGAGGAAGGTTATCCGCCGCAGTGTAGCAATATTATTTTTCAAAAAATTATGCAAGAGCCTTCAATGTCTTACGAACCATTTCAATACCTTGGTTCACTTCATCCTTGGTGATGATCAATGGAGGACGGAACCGCACAGAGCGTTCACCGGATCCAAGGATTAAAACGCCATTTGCTGCTGCTCCAGCAATGAATTTGCCTCTAATATCTTTGGAAGGCAAATCAAAGGCGCACATCAAACCAAGACCGCGTGCATTGCTCACCAGGGTTGGGAATTCTTGCATTAAGCCAGTCAATTGGGCTAGCAAATGGGCACCAGTTGTTTTGGCATTGTCTAATAGCTTATCTTCATGGATAATTTCTAGATATCTTTTCGACCTGACCATATCACTGAGTGCGCCGCCCCAAGTGGAGTTAATGCGGCTGGAAACATGGAACACATTCTCTGGAATTTCATCAATCCTGCCTGTGCTCATGAACCCGCACACCTGCATTTTCTTGCCAAATGCAATCATATCTGGCATCACCAATTGCTCAGATGCCCACATAGTGCCTGTTAAACCAACACCGCATTGCACTTCATCCAAGATCAGCATGCAATCATTTTCTAGGGTCAGCTCACGCAATTTTAAGAAAAATTCTTTTCTAAAGTGATTGTCTCCACCTTCGCCTTGGATTGGTTCCAAAATCAGAGCAGCAATGTCATCTTTATTGGCTTGGAAAGCTGCCTTGATCTGTTGCACTGCTTCGGCTTCTAGCTTTTCAAGGGCTTGCAGCCGTTCTGGTGTTAGCGGAAATTCTACCTTAGGATTGATAATACGCGGCCAATTGAATTTGGGATAATAATCTGTTTTAGTAGGGTCTGTATTGGTTAAAGACAGAGTATACCCACTACGGCCATGGAAAGCTTGCCTAAAATGAATGACCTGGTGTCCTTTTTCTTGAGTATAGCCTTTTTTGAAATTTTTTCTAACTTTCCAGTCAAAGGCAGCTTTTAATGCATTTTCCACACCCAATGTTCCACCAGCAATCCAGAATGCATATTTCATCTCAGGAGGCATGGCCAATCGTCGGAAAGTATCTACAAATTCGGCCATTTCAACGCAATAAATATCAGAGTTAGTTGGATTTACGATAGATGCATATAGCAATTTATCCAAAAGTGCCTTATCTCCCCATACCTTGGGGTGATTGGCACCTAATGGAGCCGATGCTACAAATGTAAATAGATCTAACATATTGCGTTGAGTCTTTGCATCATATAACCAAGCGCCTTTGCATTTTTGTAAATCTAACACTGGGTCAAGGCCATCTACCAACATCACTTGGCCTAATACTTGTCGAATATTCTCGGCAGTAATCACAGCGGGCTTTAGAGCCGCTGCGGCTGGTTTTTCTTCACAGCATCTGCACTTCTTCGCAGGTTTTTTTTCAGCTTCCGCTGGCTTGGTCTCTGCAGGAGGCTTGGTCTCCGCTGGTTTGGCTTCTGCAGCAGGCTTGGTTTCCGCTGGTTTGGCTTCTGCAGCAGGCTTGGTTTCCGCTGGTTTGGCTTCTGCAACAGGCTTGGTTTCCGCTGGTTTGGTTTCTGCTGGTTTTTCAACCGCAGGCTGGGCCTCTGAACCTGGTGTCTTTTTCGATTTCTTTGCTGACATGTTCAATCCTTTATCAAATTAAGGGCTGGAATATGATAAGCTCATGGCTACAAAAATGTTTGGTGTAGCAATGATATTCCAATTTCGTAAAATTGCCACAAACTATTTTAGCAAAATTTTTTTTGTCAAGCAAGAAAAATTTTGAAATCTATGATTTTAGCGGCAGAATAACCTACATTTCTCACTTCATAGGACAAAAATTGAAATTTTGCGGTAATAACAGAAAAAAATCGCACAAATTCCTTAAAAGGTGTTTATGCGATTTTAATTAAATTAAATTTTTAGGATATATCAGTTAAACCGTTGCGGGCGGTTCTTCTGGTGGTGTTGCATCTGGCGGCCTATTTTCAGGTTCTGTAGGCGTTGCTGCCTCTGGATTCGGTTCAACAGGCTTGGGTTGAGGTTGTGGGTTTAATTTTGCTTTGCGTTCTTCAAGTTCTTTTTCAAGCTCTGCTAATTTTTCTTTAGGCATGCCGCCGAGTTTTTCAATAGCTTGAACAAAGCGATACCTGCAAATGTGTGGGCCGAGCAATTCCATGGATTGAAATAAAGGCGGAGCAACATTTTTGCCAGTCATAGCCACAAATAAAGGAGCCACAATATCTCGAATCTTCCATTCCCAAATTTTGGCCATTTCTTTTGCTTTGGCTTCAATCATAGCGGCATTCCACACAGGTTCATGCTCTAAACCTGCTATCATGCTTTGAAGTACTTTTGCAGTTTCTTCTGCAGAATGTTTTTTGGGAATCAAAGCTTCTGCATCATAGTCCAGCTCTCCAGCCCAGAAAAAGCTACAACGTGGCATAAAATCGCCCATTGTTTCCATTCGTTCCATCATCAATGGCATGACTTTGGAAAAATATTCGCTGTTGATTCTCCATTGGGCCATGCATGCGGCAAGCTTTTCTGGTGTATAGCTTTCTCGGATATATTTACCACTGAGCCAACGTAGTTTATGAATGTCAAACACAGACCCGCCTAGAGCCACGCGGCCGATGTCAAAATCAGAAATCATTTCTTCGACTGTGAATTTTTCTTGGCCATTGGGTCTGGAATAGCCCATCATACCTAAATAATTCAGCAATGCTTCGGGCAAAAATCCTGCGTCTCTATAATAGAAAATCGAAGTAGGGTTCCTACGTTTGGATAATTTAGTTCGATCAGGGTTGAGCAGCAGGGGCATGTGGATGAACTCAGGCTTGTTCCAACCAAAAAATTCGTACAAAAGCACGTGTTTAGGTGTCGAAGGAAGCCATTCTTCTCCACGGATCACGTGGGTAATTTCCATAAGATGATCATCTATCACATTGGCCATATGGTAGGTTGGAAAATTATCCGATTTGATGAGGACTTGGTCATCAATATCTTTATATTCGCAAGTAACTGATCCACGTAATCTGTCTTCAATAGTACATTTACCACGTTTTGGAACTTTTAGGCGGATGACAAAGGGGGCTTTTTCTTTGAGTTTTTTGGCCAGAATAGCATCACCTAAAGTACGACATTTTCCATCATATTTGGGATCTGCCCCACGCTTGACTTGTTCCTCTCTCATTTTCTCTAATCGCTCTGCACTGCAAAAACAACGATATGCTCCATCCTTGAGAAGCAACTTTTCCGCGTGTTGCCGATAAATTTCTGTACGTTCGCTTTGGCGATATGGTCCAAACGGTCCACCAATATCTGGCCCTTCGTCCCACTTTAGGCCAATCCACCTCAAGGCTTCCAAAATAGCAGTTTCATAGGAAGGATGCGAGCGCGTCTGGTCTGTGTCTTCGATCCGTAGCAGAAACTGTCCTCCCTGCGATTTTGCAAACGCATAATTAAACAAAGCAATATACGCTGTCCCTACATGAGGAGCGCCTGTAGGCGACGGGGCAATACGAACTCTAACAGGTGACATTCTATCTCCTTCAATATAAAAATATTATGCAAATTTCATCATGCAATTTTTAACTTCAGCCAAATAATTTTTGCGACTGGCATCATCCACATACGGCACAGCAGGGAAAAAAGTATGCTGCAAAACTTTGATTCCACAAAATTGAAAAATTCCTGCATCTGAAGTTTTTTTCATGGCTTCTGTCGTGCCATTTGCAGTGTATGTCTCTTGAGGTGTGCCTTGGGTATTGAAAATGATGACATTTTTGCTAGAAAGCAAACCTTCTATTCCCTTAGTCCCCACATTATATGCAAAACCAAATGAATATACTTTGTCAATGTAGCCCTTCATCATAGCAGGCAATCCGGTCCACCAAATAGGATAAATAAAAGTCATGGTATCTGCCCATTGAATGTGGCGTTGTTCTTCTTTAATGTCTGCAGGAAGATTGCCAGATTTAATTCCAACAAAATCACTACCTTTGAGCACTGGGTTAAAGGCAATGGCATAAAGGTCTCGTACAACAATTTCATGACCTTTGGATTTTAAGGTTTCTTGGATGGTTTCTAAAATTGCATGGCAAAAACTTTTGGGATTGGGATGCGAATATACAATGAGGTGTTTGGACATAAGTGCAACTCCTTTTATTAGCAAAAAAAACCTCGTCGGTTTTTAAGGCCGGCGAGGTTCTACAATTTCAAACAATTCGCATCGTACAGGAATTGGTATAAAACCAAATTGTAAATAAAGATCCGAAGGTCTTGTTTTATACCAACTTGTTGCCTGTACAGCACAGAGTGAAAACTAAAGACTATTCGTGTCTTCGGTTGCTACGTTCTCCGGGTTGTTTGCGAGGACGTGCTTCGTTCACAACGATTTTTCTTTGTTTTACGACTCTGTTATTAAGTTGATTGATTGCCTCTTGAGCTCGCCCTCGGTCCGCCATTTCAACAAAACCAAAACCTTTGGAACGGTTGGTTTCACGATCGCGGATAATTTTCACGCTAGTAACTTCGCCAAATTCAGCAAATAGTTGTTGAAGTTCAGATTCTTCCATGCTATACGCAAGATTGCCAACATAGAGGTTCATTAAAGAAGCTCCTCAAGAAAAGGCATCATCAGCAAAAATGGAGAAGCAAGATGATTTTTCTTCTTATAGCCCAAATTGCTAGTCATCAACTAGCAACTAGAGTTCTAATACTATCCTACAACCCTGGCCGAATTGGCTAGAGATTGCTGTACATTCTTGCAAATGTACCTAAGCGCTGAGAATAGAGGGCAATGCAAAAGACGCCTTGAGAAAAATGTAACATTCTGCAAAAACCATCAACTGCTGATATAAGCCAGCTTACAAAACAAAAAGACACAAAGAACAAGCTGCAGCAAAGCCACAACTTTTACCTAATGATATATTTTATACTATTCAATAGGAAAATGCAACTTTTTTTTGTGCAAATTTATTTTTTTTTACAAATTTTTTGCAAAAAAAGAAGCTATATTATTTTAATTCTACGAATTTTGGGGAATCACTGTGGAATTTTTTAAGAAAAAAAGAAAAAATTCTTGCAACAGATAGGCAAAGTTTGATACAACTTTCTAAGTATAAAAAGAATAGGTTCAATTTCAAGAAAGGGTTTTTTTATGCAAAAATATATCCTAATTGCCATTGTTTGTCTGATCTTAGGTGGTTGCTGAGGTGGGCAATATAACCAGCCCGTCGGGCCAATTGTCACAGAAAACAAGCAGGAAATATATGATGCTTCAAAACAATTGGGCAATATCTATTTTGATTTGGGTTATTTCTCTGAGCTTTGGAATGCTGCTTGGGCCAAGAGTTAGCCCGTATATTTCATACGAATTAAATAAAATTATTGTCCGCGAATCGCAACAATTCCAGTTGGATCCTCAGTTGATTCGATGCTTGATTTTAGCAGAATCCAAAGGGTCCAACTGGGCCCATTCCCACAAAGGTGCCCGTGGTGCAATGCAGCTCATGCCTAGCACAGCCATGGAATTAGCTCAAAAACTAAAACTCAATATTCATGCCGAAGATCTCTGGAACCCCGAAGTTAACATTAAGTTAGGATGCTGTTATATCCAAATGTTAATGCAAAGATTTGAACAGGATTTAGTTTTAGTGCTTGCGGCTTATAATACTGGTCCATCACGTGTTGCACGATGGCGCAGGGAATTAAAGCACTTGAGCCCTCAAGAAATCATTCAGCAACGAGGCAGCCGTGAAACAAAAGCATTTGTTGCCCGAGTCCTGCAGAATTATCAAGCGAATAAACAATAGCAACAGGGCGCTTGCCTTTATACAGTAAGATGATGCACTAAATTATGTTATGCACAGCATAAAGTCAGTCCAAGCCGGCTGCTACGAATCGTTGTTCATGAAGTAAGGCAAATGCGTTCTTTACATAACAGTTGATTTATCAAAAAGTTAAAGAATTAATCAATTATTTTTGCAAAAGTTGAATCAATTTCCTGGCTGCATTGGTTGGAGAAATGCGATTCTCAAATACATCTTGCTCAATTCCAGGGATTGCTTGGAGAATTTCCGAATTTTGATAAAATAAATTATAGAGATATTCTTGGATGAGCTGATGAATCCATTCCCTCAGTTGTTCTTTCCTTCGTTTTTCAAAAAAACCATTTTGCTGAACAAGCGATTGGAATTTCAAAATTTCTTGCCAAATTTCTGAGATTCCTTGATTCAGTAGAGATGAGCAAAGATGCACAGAGCTTTTCCACCCCATAGTAGCCGGCTGGATATATTGTAACGCTTGCGTATATTCTGCCTGAGCCAGCTTTGCCTTGGGGATATTATCGCCATCAGCTTTATTGATGACAACAGCATCTGCAATTTCCATGATTCCTTTTTTAATTCCTTGCAGCTCATCGCCTGCTCCAGGAATATTGAGGAGCAAGAAAAAATCCACCATAGAACGGACCTGGATTTCACTTTGTCCAACTCCAACAGTCTCGATTAGAATAATTTCATAGCCTGCTGCTTCACAAAGTAATACGGTTTCCCGTGTTTTACGAGCTACGCCACCTAGTGCGCCTCCTGACGGAGATGGTCGAATAAAGCAATTGGGTTCTTGCACTAATTTTTCCATCCTTGTTTTATCACCCAAAACACTTCCTTTGCTAATGCTGCTGCTAGGATCAACTGCTAAGACAGCCACTTTATGGCCTAGTTGAGTCAAATAGCAGCCTAAGCTTTCAATGAACGTACTTTTGCCAGCACCTGGGGCTCCGCTGATTCCAATTCGAAATGAATGCCCGGTGAATGGCAATATCAAAGTCAATAATTCTTGTGCAGATTCCAGATGACGAAGCGAATTACTTTCCACAAGTGAGATCGCTCTGCCTAAGATTGTGCGATCTCCTTGACGAATGCCTTGCAAATATTCTTGTATGCTTAAGTTACGGCGTTGTGGTGTTTGTTGTGCAGCAGCAACATGATCCGCCGGCACCAGCTCTACACCAGGACGAATGATAGTAGCATATTCCATTCCAGCATTGGGTGGCACCCATTCTGGTTTCTCAAAGTTCGGTTGCATAAGATTCCTTTGTGCTGAAAGTTGTGTTTGCAATTCATCAAAGTTTGCCAAAGCGAGAATTTATTTTAGAAAGCCAAAGTTATGCCAAAAATCTATGTCAGATTGGCCAATTTTTTTATTGCAAAGGGTTTTTTGGCCATTTTGTATAAAGAATTCATCCAACTGCGGCGTGATCCAATCACACTTGCAATTATGTTCCTGATTCCTATGATCCAATTGATCATTTTTGGCTATGCGATTGATATGGATGTCCAGCATTTTTCAACAGTTGTCTATAACCTGGATCAAAGGTATGAAAGTCGGCTACTTTTGGATCGTTTCCAAAATAGCCAGTTTTTTGATATTCTGGAAGAGGTTTACTCAGATCAGGAGTTGCAACAGGCTATGGTCAGCGGCCGGGCTCGTGTTGCCATCAAGATTCCACCCAATTATTCTAACACATTGCAACGTGGTCAGCAAAGCAGTATTTTAGTTTGGATTGATGGATCCGATTCTACCATTGGAATGCGTGCTTTGAATGCTTGTCAAGCCATAGGGTTACAAGAATCCTTGAGCCGCCGTGGTGTATCCACCAAAATCCAGGCCCAATTGATTGACATACGGCCGCGGATGTTGTTCAACCCTGATTTGAAAAGTGCAAACTTTATGGTGCCTGGCCTTGTTGGTATTATCATGCAGGTTGTCACTGTGTTTTTAACTGCAATGGCTTTAGTGCGAGAAAAAGAGCGTGGAACATTAGAGCAACTCTTGGTTTCTCCGGTTTCTCGAGGTGCTCTGGTCATGGGCAAATTAGTACCTTATGGCATTATAGGATTTGTGGAAACACTTTGTGTGCTTGGAATTATGCGATTTATTTTTGATGTCCCTATTCAAGGATCTTTGGTCTTGCTTTTGCTAATTGCGGTCATTTTTTTATTTTGCTCTTTGAGCATTGGAATTCTAATTTCTACCATTGCCGAGAATCAAAATCAAGCCCTTCAATTGGCATTTTTGACCATGATGCCTTCTATTTTGCTGAGTGGTTTTATGTTCCCCCGGGAAACTATGCCGCTAGGTATTTATGCAGTCGGCTGGTTCATTCCTGTGACATATTTCCTTGAAGTTTTGCGCGGAATCATCATTCGAGGCGCGACCATCGTGGAACTTTGGGACGAAACATTAGCTCTGATCGTGTTTTGGAGTGTTTTGTTGTTGCTCACCACCAAACGTTTTAAAAAAACGCTAGCATAGTTTCTTAGTGACATCCTGGATTGAGGCCATTCAAAAAATATGTTTTAAAATAGAAAAAACCAACTTGACATTTTCTATTTTTCTATGTATCTTTATCGTAAAACACAGTTTCTAGCGAGAAACTAGCTATGATCTATCTCAACAACGCAGCGACCTCTTTTCCAAAACCTTCGTCTGTGCATCAGGCCGTGATTGAATATCTTCAAAATCCGCCTTTGCAACAGGAGCGGATGGGATATAGCAAATCCAGCAGTGACAGGGTTTGGAAGTGCAGAGAAAAATTAGCAAAATTTTTTGGCACTCAACATCCAGAACGTATTATTTTTACCTCAGGAAGTACAGAAGCATTAAATTTAGCAATCTTTGGCTTAGATTTACAATCTGGGCATGTCATCACCACTGCCATAGAGCACAATTCAGTCATACGACCACTCAAAAAATTAGAATATAGTCATATTATTGAGCTTACTATTGTTCCTTGTGATTCTGCTGGATATGTGGATCCAGCAGATATCGCCCAAGCCATTCGTCCGAATACAAAAGCCATTGTATTTAACCATTGCTCCAATGTCACAGGCAGTTGCATCAATATCAGCAGTGTAACTGAAATTGCAAATGCTAAAAAGATTCCAGTACTTGTGGATGTTTCCCAATCAGCAGGAACATTGGCCATTGATATAGAAAAAGATCACATTGATTTATTGGCATTCACAGGTCATAAATCTCTCTATGGATTGCCTGGAATTGGAGGCCTGTACATTGCACCTGAAATACACTTAAAACCATTAAAAGTGGGTGGAACCGGCATAAAAAGTGAGCTTTTAGAGCAACCGCAGGACATGCCAATATACTACGAATCAGGAACATTGAATTTGCCAGGCATTGTTTCTTTAGCCGCTGGAATTGATTTTGTGATGGAACAAGGGATTGAGGAAATACATCATCGTAAATATACATTAATTCGATTGTTATATGAAGAATTAGCTCGTATGCCTGAAGTTAGGCTAATAGGTAATTTAAGTCAAGAGCCTACGTTATTGTCCTTTCAAATTCAAGGCAAAGAGCCTGGCGATGTTGCATATATGCTTGATACCTGCTTTGACATAGCTGTACGCTCAGGGTTACATTGCGCTCCATTGATTCATCAAGCTTTGGGAACTTATCCCAGAGGCAGCATTAGAGCAAGCCCTTCCTATTTTACCACAGAAGAAGAGATTATGACATTAATCCATGCAATTCAAAAAATTGTAACTTTATGAAAATCTTGCAAATCACGGATGTTCCTGACTGCTTTAATACTTCTTTGACAAAAGAAATTTTGTTTGATCAACCTGTGACTAAGGACTATATCCAATACTTGGGCCAACACGGCCAATTGGATTATTATGCTGAATTTCCGCGCCCTTTTTATAAACTCCAAAAATCTGGATATTATATTTTACAAGGCGTGGAGGGAACCGACACAGCACGTGTGATTTTGGATAGGACCAGAGTCCAAGAAGCACTCCAAAATTTAACAGAAATGCTTATTGGTTTTATTGTTATAGATCATTCAATATCATGTTAGAAAGGGAGATTTTGATATGGGAATCCAACTCAAAAAGTTTTATGATGAGGCTTTTGAAATAGGTAGGTATCGCGCAAAAATGCGTTTAGCTGTTTTAACATTGGTTCCACAGTCTGAAGCTGAGTTTATGCCAGACACACCTGCAACGATTGCAAAATTTACCAGCGCATTGGAAAAAATTCGCTTAGAATTTAAGAAAGACGCAAAACCGCATAGTATTTTAAAAAAATAGGTACATTCAAGCTTACAAACCAACCCATAGCGTGGTGCTGTTTTTTTGAAATGATCGTTGCTTTTAATCTCTTTTTAATCTCTAAGGAAAGGAATAACAATGCAGTTACAGTTGCAACGCGAATTCAAAGAAGGTCAAAAACGCCATTATTTGAATGGCATCCTCACCGTGATTCATTGTCATCACTATAGTTCTTTGATGACTCAGCTTGCGGATGATGCGCGAGGCTGGAATGCCCCTGAACTTTTGAAAGATGCTTTTGCTGAAGCAACCTACGAAACTTTGGATAAATATTTCAAAGAACATAACATCCAAGACATACAAAGCAAAGTAGCCGTGGCAGAAGAATATTTCCGCATTTTTGGCCTGGGCAAGCTACAGCTCAATATAGAAAAAAAGTTTGCTGAATTGGTGTTTTCCCATATAGATGAAGGATGGCAAAGCAAATGGGGCAGCAGTGAGTACCCTGTTAATTTTGTTGGACAAGGTTTTATCGCCGCAGCATTTGCTTTGATCACAGGCTCTGCGCTTTCCAGTGTGAAGGTACAGGAAATCCAAAGCATTGTCTGTGGTGCAGCCACATCTCAATTTAACATTTCTCAAGCTTAAGCCAAAGCTAAAAGGTTAGGCGGGTTTCCAACCCGCCTAACCTTTTTATACTAGCCACTCCGCTCGCAACCGTTGGACTGGTGTTCGGCCTATTGCGACCTCATACCATTTACAAACAAGACAAAAGAAAGATTAGGCCCTCGCAACCGTTGAACTGGTGTTCGGCCTATTGCGACTGGAAGGAGATAAGAAAAATGGATCAAGTCTTTCCATACGCCAATGTTGTTGCAGGTGTGCTTGTTCTGCTCGTTGGATTCATCTTTCATTGGATCGGCCAATTCATTTCTGTGCTCAATTGGGACCTGGCAATGAGAATTGGGCTCCAGGAAACGGCAGCACCAGCAGAATACAAGGTCTATGAACACGGCAATGCCGTTGCTGATGTATCAATCGGCTGGATATACGGTATTGCTGGAATAGGTTTGATTCTTGGTACGCAGTGGGGGGTTAAGCTCGCATGGCTACCAGGCGTGGTGCTATTTTACCACAGTGTAGGTTTTTGGTTTACGACGAGAAACCAAAGAAAAGCTGGTTACGTTCTCATGACTGATACTCTGCGGGTCATCTGGTTTCTGGCAAATAGCCTCACAGGTGTCTTAACCATTCTCGTCGCTTGGAACGGATGTTAAATATCTCGTTTTATGCTTACGAGAACTCTCGTATAAGATTGCACTGCAGCAAAGTTTTTTGCCGCGAAGCGGTTTGGGAATAAAGCCTGGGGT
>JAKLHB010000119.1 GCA_022710345.1 Planctomycetota bacterium | reverse complement strand
AGAGATATTAAGTTTCAGCATATAAAGCACTTTCATTATGCATTTTTATTGCAAGGATTGTAAAACTTGCTTTCTGTATTACTACAGAAACCTCTGATAACTGAATGGAATTGGGATGCCAAGCAAGTGTATTACCAACGCCTCCTGAATTTCCGCGTCTTGCATTGCATATCCAACCTCTTGCTTTTATGTCGAGGAGTTTTTTGATTAAATCTTTTTTGGTAAAAATCTCCATATCACTATACCTTGCCTGTTAGCGGCCGCCAAAAATCAAGTAAATACTCAAAGGTAACACCCATTGTGATATAATTACTTGGCCATCCAAAAATACCAATCTTATTTACAACATTGGTTCTGTCCCAAATAATGATATTTCTTAATTCATAGCCTCTTTTTCTGAATTCTTCTATTAGCGAAACATGGATTGTGATTCTTTGGTTTTCCCACCACATATCAGGTACGTTTATCACGCAATGGGCTTTGGGGCGCAAAAGTGGAAGCAATGATTCAAATATGTCTCCCATCGCTTTTGTATAGTCCTCGATTGACATGGTCCCAAGATCACGTTCATCTTGAGAATATTGTTCCACTTTTCCTAGCTGTTCATTATGTCTTTCTCTCCTAGATTTGTTCTTTCTCTCGCGATTGAGCAGATTAGCATAAGGAGGTGATGTCCATATTAAACTTATCGTATCATCTGAAATATAGTGATGAATATTCCTTGCATCATCTTGAATGGCGAGTTGTCTTGAGCAATTAAAAAGATTTGCCTGCTCTCGTAATCTTTTTTCACAGAGGGCGATGTAATGTTTTTGCAAGTCAAATCCAACTGCATTTCTATTTGTATCGCTGGCAGCGACGAGCGTTGTTCCACTTCCGACAAATGGATCGAGGACAAGCTCACCTTGATGGGTAAATAATTCAATAACTTTTTTTGAAAGTGCAATCGGAAATGTGGCCGGATGAATGGATTTATCTCGTATATCTCGAGATTCATAAAAAAATTGCCAGACTCCAAGTTGGGATTTAAGCCATTCTTTTGCAGTCATACAATTTATATGCGAAGGCTCACAAGTACATAAGCGAGCATGTGCAATCTCTAATCGCTTGCCATACTGAGGACTATTTTCTCTAATAACAAAATAATCATCCGATGTTGCTATATCATCTGTTTTTTTCTTTTCACTCATAAGCGTCATTCTATCCTTTGGTGCTAAACGTGATCGCAAACTCATAATATTTAAAAATTTCAAAAATAAACTGTATTCCGCAGCTAAATATGCGCTGCAAGCAAAAAACACAAAAGAAAAAGAAAAATGGCAAATTTTTTTGTCTTGGCCATGCAACGGCATCCAGACAAAAATACAGGCTTTCTTAAAAATCTTATTGACAAAAATCTATGCTCTTTTACAATAGCAAGAGCGATTGAGCCAATTCCACTTTTTTTCATGGAGCAAATTGTATGGAACAAAAGCCTGAAAAAGATATAGCTCAAGGTAATCCAAGAGCTACTAGCACGAGCCTACCGACAAAAAAATTTGTGCCTTTGGACAAAACCGGTGCATTCCAAATGCAGCGCAAGCGGCCTAAAACTGATACGTTTCCAGTAATGTCTAAGCAACTCCAACATTTTTCCTTGCCTGTGCCTTGTGTTTTTTGCTCCAAATTGCTCATGGTATCTTCTGAATATGCAGGACGTTTGGTGGAATGCACCAGTTGTCATAAGCGGGTGAAGGTACCTGGACCTGAATTTTATGTGTTAGATAAGCAGACAGGTGATGTATTGGGTCCTATGCACATCGCACAGTATAAAGAATTCATTGAAGAGAATAAAATTAGCGTAGAGATGTTCATCTCCAATGATCAGGCAACATGGGTCAAAATTGGAGATGGCCAGCTTACTTGGATTATGCTGATTTCTCAATATGCCACTGCTCCAGCTTTTCGTATTGCTGCAATTCAATGCATTCAAGATCAAGAATTTCTAAGCAAATTGGTGACTAAAGAAAAAGAAAGTGAAGTGCGAAAAGCTGCGATTATGCGAATCAGCAATACCAAATTTTTGGTCCCACTTCTCGAACATATTGAAGATGATCAACTTTTGCTGGTAACTCTGAAACGTATTCAAGACCCCGAAATCTTGGCTGAATTCATTCGCAACACGGAAAAACAGGAATTTATCACATACGCAATTGAAAAGATCACAGATCAAGGGGTCATCGGTTCACTCGCCGAAGATATGGATACTAAAGTACGCAAAGCAGCAATTCAATATCTCACAGATGTTCAATTAATTAAAAAAATTATCTTGCAAGATTCTGAAATGGAATTGCGTAAGCTTGCCTTAGAACGTATCATGGACATGAACGTTTTTGTAGAAATTGTACTTGAAAGTGACCAAGTGGCGATCCAAGCCGCCGCGTTGGAAAAAGTCACAGATCAAAAACTATTGATTGATATTTTTCATAAAAGTACTCAACTGCCAATTCAAGTAGCTGCTGTACGTAAGATTACGATGCAGACAATCTTAGCTCGCATTTTAAAAGGAAAAGCCCATTCAGAAGTTCGAAAAGCTGCTATTGAAAACCTAGAAGATATTGAACTGATCCGCAATATTGTGATGTCGGATCATGACCATGACGTACAGATCACAGCAATTAATAAGCTTAAAGATAATAGTGTATTAGAAGAAATAGCTCGATGCATGCCAGATGAACAGTTACGCGAGATCGCTTTGTCCAGGCTCGAACCTGAATTATTAGCCAAGCTGGCTTTGGAAGATGAAAGCCATGAAGTACGAAAATCTGCTATTCGTAAGATTCAGCAACAAAAATTATTAGAGCAAATTTATCAAAAAAGTTCTGACCCACATGTTCGATGGCTAGCAGTTCAAAGGCTTTCCAATCAAGTAATGCTGTGCGATATTGCATTGCATGATAATGACAATTTTTTAGGGCAATTAGCAGAGAGCAAAATTCTAAATCCAGAGTTCAGAAAAAAAATCGCTCAAGAGTCAATCCATTCAGAAGTTCGAGCGGCTGCGCAGAGAAAATTAGGAATGCCCAATAAAGTTGAGCCTGCTGCTCCAGACACAGCCGCAAAGCCAGCGGAGACAGTCGCAAAGCCAGCGGAGACAACTGCAAAGCCAGCGGAGACAACTGCAAAGCCAGCAGCAGCTTCATTACCTATCACAGAGTTCACTCAATATGATGAAGTATGGAAGATTTTCCAAAAAATCGCGGAGAAAGATAAAAAATTGCTCATTCGTTATTTTTCACCCGTTGCTTTGCAAAAATTGACCAAGGAGCAAGATACTGTGCGAATCTACCATCCTGAAATTGTCTGGCATGCTTTGCGCACCGCAGTAGAAGCAGACAAACGGCAGTTGGGTAAATTTATTGCACCCGTGGTCCTAGAAGAAATTTTGACTACAGCGTAAGATGCTGTCTTATGCCAAAAGCAAACATGGCCTAGGTTGATTGACCTAGGCCATGTTTACGTCATGGACTTTATCCAGCTTTATCCTTCAAGATCAAATTCGCGGACATGGAGCCAAAAACCAGGGCCATTTAGGCTGTCAATTTCTGCAAGTACAATGGCTCGATGGTTTTCTTCAATCTGGACAAAATTTTGGAACATCTGTTGAGCTTCTTTTCGCAGTTCTTGTGCCATTTTTTTATAAAAATTGCCTGTGGCTGTTTCTAAATCCAAGGCCTGGTGTAAAAGCTCTAATTCTAAATTTCGTTCATTTGTGCTAAAATTTGCAGGTAGTTTTTCGATTTCTTTTTCAATTTCCACTGCTGACGGAATCAAGCTGGCTAATTTTTCGGGCGTAATTTTGCCATTGCGCTTCCATTCTTCTAGCCTTTTTTGCAAATAGTCAACATGTTGTTGCTCTTCTTTTGCTAGAATTCGGAATACTTTACGTCCTGCTTCACTTTTGGCTGCCTTCATGGCTTGGATGTATAAATCTCGTACCTTTGTTTCATATTGAAGTGATGTTTGGATCGCTTGCTCAATTTCCATGGTATTCTCCGTTCCAATAGCTTGTTTTTGGGTGTCAAACTAATTTTTAGATTTTGGCTACAACCGTCACGCTAGAAAGATGCCACTCAAAAGAAAAATTTGGCTGGATTGTAGCGTAAAAAAACAAAAGTTGCAATGAAAAATTTATATATTTTTTAACATATTGTGATACAAAAAATTAAAAAACATTCCTTTCAAATTTTGGAAGAACACAAAACTTGCTTGCAATATTCTATTTTTTTTGCTATTCTGGAATTGGTATAGCCAGATTTGAAACTAACCACCAAAGCCTGTAGGTCTTTATCCTCAGAAAGGAAAAAGCGGCTTTCCCGCCCAATCGGCTAAAGGGCGTGGCACCACCGCTCGTTTTTTATGAAACCATGGAAGCACGTCTACGCATTTCTCGAGAAAAAAATCCAATTGGCGAACATGTCCTAGATTTAGAACATCCAACGGTAATTGGACGGCATCCCAGCAGCACACTTAGTTTCAATGATACCAAAATGTCTGGCCGACACTGTGTTTTAGAAAAACGAGATGACTATTTTTATGCCATAGATCAAAATAGCACCAATGGGACTTATGTCAATGGGAGCCGTATTCGTGTCCGCCGCCTATATCATGGAGATATCATACGTTGTGGACTTACAGAATTTCTCTTTGAATGGAGTTCTTCAGAACATTCCGATGGTTCTGATGCAGATGAACTTGCTGTTCCAGAAGCAGAAAAAAGAGAAGAAATCCAGCAAGAGATTGTGCTCGAAGATTTACAAGAAGATAATCTTCGTCAAATTGGGGAATATGTTTTATTAGAAAAAGTCGGGCAAGGAGGAATTGGTGAGGTTTATAAAGCAGAGCATATCACCTCTCCAAATATGCCCGTTGCAATCAAGATTTTAATCCCTGTGGCTCAGCAAAATAAAATTTTAGTTGAACGGTTTGTGCGGGAAGCAAAAGCTTGTATTGCCTTAGATCATCCTAGGTTAATCAAAGTATTTGAAGTAGATGTGTATAAAGGACGCCCCTATTTTGTAATGGAATATGTAAATGGCCAGCCCCTAGATAAATATCTAAAAAAAACGGGGCCTCTTTCTGCAGTGAATTCTTTGAAAATCGCGGGGCATATTGTGCATGCGTTGGCTTATGTTCATTCATACAACATCATCCATCGTGACTTAAAACCAGCCAATATTTTAATGGAAGATCAAGGCCATCATGTTAAATTGATTGATCTAGGCTTGGCAAAAATGCTAGATCAGACGCAGCTTACGCTTACCCATCATATCGTAGGTACTCCTAGGTATATGGCACCCGAGCAAATGCGCGATCCAAATAACATTGATGCACGAGTGGATATTTATTCTTTAGGGGCAACATTGTATCATATGGTCAGTGGAGTTGCTCCTTATGCAGAAATCATCACCAATGACCGAGGTGCATTATTGCGCTATATGTATAGTAATCCTCCTGTGCCTGTAGGCGAACTGACTGAAGTTCCCAAAGAAGTTGCAGATTTAGTCACAAAAGCTATGGCAAAGCAACGTCAGGATCGGTTTAGCAGTGCTCAAGAAATGTACACTGCGATTTACACTTTGATCCGTAAATTGACGCGCAAGGCATAATCTGGCTTAAAAAGGAAAACAAATGGAGATTCAGCAGCAATTGCAAGTAAACCTTCAGCGAGTAAATGAAAAAATTGCCCAAGCTGCAGCAAAAGCGGGCAAAAATCCTCAAGAAATCACATTGGTTGCTGTGACAAAAACAGTTTCTGCTGAAATAGTGCAGGCATTGATTTCTTTGGGAGTTCAGAATATTGGTGAAAATCGAGTTCAGGATGCTCAAGAAAAATGGGAGATTCTGCACACAGCCTATCCCACAATCCGATGGCATATGATTGGCCATTTGCAACGCAACAAAGTAAAAACTGCTCTAAAAATTTTTGACATCATTCACTCGATAGACTCATTGGATTTAGGCGACGAAATTGCAGAAAGAGCTAGCGTGGATATTCCTATTCTTTTAGAAGTGAATATAAGTCGCGAGCCTAATAAACATGGATTTGATCCGACTCATTTGCAGGATGAGATTGAGCCTATGCTACGGGTTCCTCATTTGAAGATTCAAGGATTGATGGGCATGGCACCTTTAACCTCTGACTTAGAAGTTTGCCGTCAATGTTTTATAGAACTGCGACAACTGAAGGATCAGTTAAACCATGCCTATCAAGGAAGACTTGATTTGCACCATCTTTCCATGGGAATGTCTCAAGATTACGAAATTGCAATTGAAGAAGGTGCCACCATAATCCGCGTTGGCTCTGCACTTTTTGATGGAATACCAAGTTCAAAATAGTTAACGTAATGGGTTATATCGAGTTGCTTCATTGCAAATAACTTAAGCCCAAGCTTAGCCACTTTGCATGAAAGGAAGGATTGATGCCTGTTTTGTTAGTGGAGAAAGGCCCAGAAAAAGGCTTATCGTTGCCTGCGGCCCAAGAAATGATCATTGGCAGAGACCCCAAATGTGCATTGAAAATCGGAGATATGGCTGTGTCTCGCAAACATTGCCAAATCGTTTATAGAGATCATGCATATTATGTAGAAGACTTGCAAAGCCTAAACGGTACCCAAGTCAATGGCCAGTTTATTACTTCTGCTGTATTGCTAAAAGACAATGATCAAATTGGGATTGGAGAGACATTGCTTTTATGGCAAGAGCATCAGATACAAAAAGACGCTTTGATTGGTCGAGATTTGGCTGGCTATCGAATTATGGAACGCTTGGGAAAAGGCGGCATGGGCACTGTGTATAGAGCACGCCAATTGTCCTTAGACCGTGATGTAGCATTCAAGATGCTGGATCCTTCCATTGCTAAAGACAAAACTTTTATCCAGCGATTTATCCAAGAAGCACGTTCTTGTGCTACATTGAACCATCCTAACATCATTCAAGTATATGATGTTGGAGAATGCGAAGGCTATTTCTATTTTTCCATGGAATATGCAAAAGGCGGCAGTATCCAGAGCTTGGTGGCAGGTGGCAAAAGTTTACCTTGGCAAGAAGTGCTGCCTTTGATGTTAGATACTGCTATGGGCTTAGAATACGCTGAAAAGAAAAAGATGGTTCATCGCGATATCAAACCTGATAATTTAATGCTGACAGAAGATAAGCATGTCAAGATCGTTGATTTAGGCTTAGCACGCCGCTTTGATCAATCACCAGCAATCCACGAAAGTAAAATTTACGGAACTCCTCATTATGTATCACCAGAGCAGATACGAGGATTAGGTTTGGACCATCGGGCTGATATGTATTCGTTTGGGGCTTCTTTTTATCGAATTTTGTCAGGTAAAGCACCATTTCAATGCAACAGTGTCGCAGGCATCATCACGAAACATTTAACCGAGGTGCCGCCGACTCTCAAAGAACTTTTACCCAATATTCCTGCAGAACTGTCTGCTATGATTGCTAAAATGATGCAGAAAGCACCAGAAGAGAGATATAGCAGCCATAGTGAAATTCTACAAATTCTCAAACGTCTCATGGCTGAACCAACCCCAAAAACAAGCGTCCGTAGCACACCTATTGTATCTATGAATCGCTCCACAGTGACAATGCAGCGAAAAGATGTAAAGCGACGTTCTAACCCAAACAAAATCAGCAATACAGCAGCAATATTTATTGGTACATTCTTATTTGGAATTGTATTTAGTTTATATCTTTTTCTGCATCAAGAACCTATTGCCAAACCCAATGCAGAATCGCTGGTTGCAGAGCAGGCTTATCAAAAAGCCGTATCATTGTGGGCAGAAGGAAAAAAGCAGGAAAGCATTGCAGAACTTGAAAAAATTAGCCGTGAACACATCAAAACAGCTTGGGCACAAAAAGCACGTGCTAAGGCAGAAGAATTTCGTGAACAGCAGCGGCAAGAAGAGCAAGAGTACCAAGCTAGCCTAAAGTACCAAGAAATAAAAACATACGAACAAAGTTTTCCGCAAGATTTGGAAAAATTACTGGAAAAATACAAAAGCATTGAGCAAGGCTTTCCACAAACCAATGCAGCAAGCTTAGCTCAAAAAGCAATTGAGAGGCTAAAAGCTGAATTGCAAAAAAAACAAGGTCAAGAACAACAAAAATTTGCACAGTTTTTAGAACAATATACTGCATTGGTACTAGAAGAAAAATATGCACAAGCTTGGCATTTGCTAGAAGCATTCGCTAAAGAATACCCAAAACATGAGCAACTCCAAGCACAGCGCAATGCGCTTGAAGAAAAAATTGCTGAATGGGTCCAAGCTAAAAATATAGCAATACAACAATTGATTGGGCAAAAAAAGTGGAACGAAGCTAAGCAATTGTTGGAAACAATGACAGCAGAGCCAACACTGCCTTTGATCACAACTAAAGCAGAAGAACTGAATAAGCTTTTGCAGTCTGCCCAAGCTCAAGAGGCTTTAGAACAAATTCCACTCTTACCACTGGCAGAAAAAACCGCTGGCTTTTTAGCAGAATACAATTTTGCACAGGGGCACAAAGAATTGGCAATATGGATATTCAAGGCCCCACCTAGTCAAAAGAGCCAGATTCAAACAGTGGCTCATGATTTTCGCATGTTAGCAAATTTCTGGGAAGAACTGAATGAACGATGGCAACAAAGTCCATTTTTACTTCCACAAAGTAGTTACAGTGCTCTTGGCAACATGAGCAGTCAAGCTAAGAAGATAGAAATCTTAGGACTAGAAAATGCTAAGCTGACAATTCGCCTCACGACCCGTGAGGCTACGATTGAAAACCGTGTTTCCCTCAAAACACTATCACCTCAATGGGTCTATGAAGCACTGCTGCAGCCCAATGCCACAGAAAAAGAACACTGGGTGACTTTATGCTTATATTGCTTTTATTATCGCTTATATTTGAATGCCTGGGCTTGCGGAACTCGCATAGAACGCGATGGAATACAAGCAGAACGTTGGAAGCAAATCCAGCTTGAGTTGACTAAAATCGAAGATCAAGCTCGCCAGACCTACACAGAAGAAATTGTACTGCTCTATCAGAGTTTAAAAGAATTAAAAAAAACCTGGCAAAAAATGGCCAAAGCTTCACCTGAATTTGAAAAAATGAAGCAAGAAATTCAAGCTCAAAATGATCTATTGCAAAAAAAACTACAAGAATATGTAAACACCTATCAAAATACGAAATTTTTTTCAACTATTAAAGATTAAATTAAATTTCTAACTATTCGAGGAGGAAACAATAAAGAAAATTCTATGAGAATTATTTTTTGGGGGACCCCTGAGTTGTCCGTTCCTTCTTTAGAGCAATTATATCACTCATATCACCAAGTAATAGCAGTTGTGACCCAGCCCGATGCAATTCAAGGCCGTCATCATAATGAGCGCATTGCATCTCCAATCAAGATCTTTGCGCAGAATCACCAAATTCCAATATTGCAACCAGAATCCACAAAAGATGCCCTATTTTTAGACCAACTGCGTAGTTTAAAGCCCGATATCATGGTGCTGGTTGCCTATGGAGAAATTTTAAGCAAATGCTTATTAGAGATGGCTCCTCATGGCTTTCTAAATGTACATTTTTCGCTTTTGCCCAAATACAGAGGAGCATCACCAGTGGCTGCAGCAATTCTAGCAGGCGAAGCAGAAACTGGTATTAGCATCATCAAATTAGTTCCGAAATTAGATGCAGGACCTATTTATGGTGTGCGCTCCATGCCTATTATGCCAGAAGACACAAGAGGTAGTTTAGAAATGAAACTTGGCCAATGTGCTGGAATCCTTTTAATAGAAGTATTAGAGAACATCGAACACGGCAAAATAACTCCCTGTGAACAAAACCATGCTCAAGCTACATATTGCAGGATTCTACAAAAGCAAGATGGGCATATTTCATGGGAAAAAGAAGCGCATCATTTGGAACAATTTATCCGTGCAATGTCTCCTTGGCCAGGAGCATCTGCATCTCTACTTCAAAAAAACAAATCAGAAGTATTCAATGTATTACTTCATAAAGCTGAAGTGATACCTAGTGAGACCTTGAATGTAGCCCCTGGCACTATCATTCAAGTATCCAAACAAGGGATTGATGTTGCCACACAACGCGATGTACTGCGCATCAAACAGTTGCAAAAGGCTGGTAAAAAAGTCCTCACTGTACAAGAATTTTTGTGTGGAACTCCAATCCAAGTCGGCGATACATTTTTTGCCAGTGAACCATCATAAGGAGAATTTTTGAATGGACCAAATATGGGCACCTTGGCGGATGGAACTCATTCGCAAGCCACCTCAACAAGGATGTTTCTTTTGCCAATATATCCAAGAACAAAAAGATCCTCAGAACCTTGTTTTAGAACGATCAGAGACATGTGTAGTAGTCATGAATCGCTTTCCTTACACGAATGGACATTTGATGGTGGTCCCGTATCAACATACGGGAGATTTAGCTGCCTTATCTCCCAATGTACGCGCTGGTTTGATGGATTATACATCTCGATGGAGTGCAATTTTAGCCAAAGCAATGAAAGCCCAAGGATTTAATATTGGAATTAACCTTGGAAAAGTATCAGGTGCTGGAGTGGATGAACATTTGCACATCCATATTGTCCCACGTTGGCTTGGAGATACAAATTTTATGCCTGTGTTGTCTGATGTCAAGGTTATCAATCAATCTTTAGAAGAACTATATGCCCATCTACGTGGGATAATGCAGGAATTCCCAAGACAAATTTCTGCATAGCCATGCTAGCAAAAAGAAATATCCCAGTTAAGAAATTGATATTGCTTAACTGGGCAGCCCTACTTTCTAGCCCAGCAAAGCCATGGCAAAGAATATATATTATCTTTGGATATTTTTTGGGGCACTGCTGAATTGGCACAGGCAGGTTTTGTAAAGCTTATCAACTGAAATGATATAGTGGTTTCGCAAAATTCGTTAGAATTAGATGTAGGTGCTGAACCCGATTGATCCAAGATAGAAAAGCAGGAATTCAATATGGAAAGCTTACGAGAATTATATAAAATTGGATATGGCCCATCCAGTAGCCATACAATGGGGCCTAAAAAAGCAGCAGAGCTTTTTCAAAAACAATATCCCAATGCGGCCAAATTTGCAGTAACACTCTATGGCAGCCTAGCCGCTACAGGCGTAGGCCATCTTACAGATTATGCCATTTGCAATACCTTGGGACAGGAACGTACGAATATTCTTTGGGAGCCCAATGTATTCTTGCCCAGGCATCCCAATGCAGTGAAATTTGTTGCCTTGGGACTAGATCAATGTGAATTAGGCCATACTGTTTTCTATAGTATTGGAGGCGGTAGCATTGTTGAAGAAAATGAAATCCTAGAAAAACCAGCTATTTATCCATTAGATAAAATGGCGGATGTTCTAGGATGGTGTGAAAAAAATGGTACCAGGCTTTGGGAATTTGTACAAGAGATAGAAGGACAAACCATTTGGGATTATTTGCAAATTGTATGGAATACGATGAAGCAAGCCATTGAGAGAGGATTAGAAAACGAAGGAGTGTTGCCTGGTGTTCTCAAATTAGCACGTAAGGCATCTTCCTATTATGTAAAAGCAAAAGGATTTGAGGGCCCTTTGAAGCGACGTGGCATGTTGTACGCCTTTGCATTAGCAGTTGCTGAAGAAAATGCTGCTGGTGCCCAGATTGTCACAGCACCAACCTGTGGCTCTTCAGGTGTATTACCTGCTGTGCTATATCTACTGCATAAATTCAATGAATTTTCTGAAGTAAAAATTTTACGAGCTTTGGCCACAGCAGGGTTATTAGGAAATTTGGTCAAAAAAAATGCCTCCATTTCGGGTGCAGAAGTAGGCTGCCAAGGAGAAATTGGAACCGCAGCAACTATGGCAGCAGCGGCTGCTGCCCAATTGTTTGGGGGAACTCCATCGCAGGTAGAATATGCAGCAGAAATGGCCATGGAACACCACTTAGGGCTTACTTGTGATCCAATTGCTGGCTTAGTGCAAATTCCATGCATTGAACGCAATCCATTAGCAGCGGCTAGAGCACTTGACTGCTGCACATTTGCGATTATGTCAGACGGCAGACATCGTATTTCCTTTGATAAAGTAGTTCAGACCATGCGGCGCACTGGACACGATCTTCCCAAAATTTACAAAGAAACATCCCAGGGCGGGCTAGCCCTCACTGAATAAGGACACAACAAAATGGAACTTTGGCTACAAAGCGTGCATAGCGACGGCAGTGATTGTTTTGTCCAACCCTATAATCCTAAATTAGGCCAGACAATTACGATTTGGCTCAGGGTTTGGAAAAAAAATCCATTGAAAAAAGTACAATTGCGCATTGCCCCAGAAGGCGAGCAACTCCTCATTCCCATGCAACCAAACCGTGAGCAAGGTCTATTTGTCTGGTACAGTGTGCAAACGCGCCTCACGATCAAACAACTTCGGTATCGTTTTCAATTGTGCACTCCAGAACAAATTTATTGGTACAATGCGGCCGGTGTATTGGGATATCATCCGCCAGATGATCAAGATTTCTCGATTATCGCAGATTGGCAAGCCCCTTCTTGGATTAGTTCTCGGATATTTTACCAAATTTTCCCTGATACTTTTTGCAGAGGCAACATACAACTTCAGCCACAAGCATGGGAATACGAATATTTAGGACGAAAACCGCATTTGCATGAATGGGATGAAAAGCCGGGTGAATACAAAGAAAGCCGTAGCATGGATTTCTTTGGTGGCGATCTTAAAGGCATGGTTTCCAAAATCCCTGATTTACTAGAATTGGGCATCAATGCCTTATACCTCAACCCTGTGTTTCAAGCACCATCCAATCACAGGTACGACATCCAAGATTATTTTAAGATTGATCCTAAACTAAACACAAACCAAAAATTTAGCCAATGTATAACCCAATGGCATAACAC
>JAKLHB010000118.1 GCA_022710345.1 Planctomycetota bacterium | reverse complement strand
AGGGGATATCGAAGAATGTTGTATTTCCATTTGGTGCCGGCAGATTCTTGGGCAAGGATTGATTCTTTTTTGCTGACCAGAGCATTTTCAAGGGTATCGTAAATACGTACGAGTCCTTCTTTCTGCTCTTCTTCTGCTTTGAGACGCAAAGATTGGGTTTCTGGGCGATAATTCACAGCTAAGCGAGTGTTCCATTCTCTGCAACTTTTTTTATGAATCCATCCTAACAGGTCATGAGCCGCATCTTCCAGGACAATACTGGGGGTTACCCCAATCAAATAATAGTCTTCAGTCTCTTTGTAAATATAGAAAAATGAAAAAAAGGGCGTTTTGTAAAGTTCTTCAGCACCATGCAAAGGGCCTGCGTAAATTGGTACTCTATTTTCCTGGCGATTGTCAAATACAATCACCCTACGGTAGATTTTATTTGGAGTACGCAATGCTTCTGGAGAATCCACTAAATATTGCCGATTCACCCAGCCGATTTGTGTTCCTAAATTCAGGGAGGTGGAGTCTGGCGCAGGCATGCCAAGATAGTAAAATTCTTCGCCTCCTTTATCTCGGAAGTGTTTATAAATGTAATATGTGCTCCAAAGCTCTAAAGCGCCTTTTTTACGATATGCCCATGATCCTTTGACTTCGATATCATTGCGTACCACTGTGGCCTGTAAAGGAATTTCTTCAACTTCTCGACCAACTTGGGCTGTACCTTCTTGAACGCTGGCTAAACTGGCTACTGCGATCCCAGTTAAGGTTTCCCGAGGCACCTGCAATGGAGCAACCCCAATTTTCGGAATATTCATGTCTTCGGAAATGGTCTGTGCACCCAATGCACAAAACCCAATCCAAGTCGCGACGAAGATAATTTTCAACAAGTGTCGGAACATAACTTTTCCTTTCTCACGATGAACTAGTTTGGCCGCCTATCTGGTTCGTAGGTCCTTGCCGCTAAGCTGTTTCATCAATCGCAATGTGCTATCCATAGCAGTGGCTAAATTTTTCTTCAAAAGGCCATTTTCCATCCATATAAATCTGCCGCAAGACTGCCGAGCTTGGCTTGGATTATGGGTGACCAGCACTACAGTTGTTCCTTTTTCTTTGGCAGCTTTGAGCAAAATTTCCATAACCATTTGGCCTGTATCAAAGTCTAAATTTCCAGTGGGTTCATCGGCAAAGATGATTTCTGGTTCATGCACCATGGCCCGTGCGGCTGCCACACGCTGTTTTTGGCCACCAGACAATTGATTTGGTTTTTTGGAGAAAAAAATATCCGCATTCTCTTGTTCAGCTTTATTCATAAAATTGAGCAGTATATGCTTGGCTCTCTCCAGGCACACAGAATTGGAATAATTCTGCAATCTCAAAGGTAGTGCCACATTTTCCACTGTGGTGAGATGCCCCAAAAGATGTGACTCTTGGAAAATAAAACCAAATTTTTTTCTGCGTAAGAGATCGCGTTCTTTAATGTTTAATCCAGCATACGATGTTCCGTTATAAAAAATCCTGGAACCTGTATCTGGTGTTGCTAACAGCCCTAAGATATTCAATAAAGTAGATTTGCCTGAGCCAGAAAAACCTAGAATTGCCAATATCTCACCTCGATAGATAGATAATGTGATCCCACGTAGTGCTTGGAAAATTCCCTCGGGTGTTTTATAGCTTTTGACAACATCTTTAATATAACAAATCGTGGCTTTGGGTGCCATTTCCATGCCACTGGATTCTTCTTCTTCCAATTGGGCTTGGATTTGACCGATTTGCCCATCGGTTAACAACTTTACTTTGGCGATTCTTTGAAGAATCTCGGCATCTGGGCTGCCTTTTGCATCGCGGATCAATTTGTCAATCTCTAATGCTTTGTCTTTGTCCAACCACCCCTGTGCTTGGAGCTTTTTTAAGAATCGGCTTATGTAGTCCATGCCGGCTTCCTTTCTGACAATGTTTGAGTTCTGCTCTTCATCATGAAGAGCAGATGACTAGCGCACCATTGTATAAATTTGACCATTGAATTGCAAATTATATTCAAAAAGAGACAAAAATTTACCTGTGCTGGCGTAATTTTCTAATCCAATGAAGCAGCCAGATAGACAGAAATCTTGGAATAACCCAGTATTTCTGCAATATTTTGATAGGATTTGGCTTAAAAAAATGCCAATGGTGCTTGATGTATTTTAGCAAGTCCCAAATAGAACTCCAATTTTTCTTGCCCAGCATCTCCTGACTAATGATTTCAAAAACTTTAACCTTAAGTCCATACAATGCCAAGATTTGGCTTGGAAATTTCTGCTGCTGGATTTGCTGAAAAATCGCCTGTTTCCCTTGCAATTCTTGGCAAATTTTGCTTGGGGTAAATGCCAAACGGTTGGTATTTTGTCCATGCAGCCGATACAAAGATAGGGGCGCTGGATAGCAAAAAGAAAATTGATTTTGCTGAAGTATGGATAACACTAAATATTCGTCTATATAAGAGCCAATCTCAGGCACAATTGGGATGTTACGCAACGCATCCAGGCGCGCTACAAAAGTCGAACCTCCGCCTATGAATCTTTCTTGTACATAAAAAATGTGCATTAAATCATGCCCACGTATTTTTTGTCCTTGGATGAAATTTGGTATAACTTCTTCCCAAGTCGTTTCTTGCTGCATATCCCAATACTTAACTGGATGAAAGACATGAATGATCTCAAGGTCGTGTGTTAAAATTTCAGACACTAAATGGATCTTTTCTGACAAAAAGCAATCATCTGCATCCAGGTTAAAAAAGAATTGACCTGTGGCTGCGGCAATGCCTACTTGTGTGGCGATTGCCTTACCTTGCTGAGCTTGCTGAATGAAACGAATTTTATCTCCATAACTATGCGCTACACTTGGAGTCGCATCGGTCGAACCATCATCTACAACAATAATTTCTATTGTTTCCTTGTCATAACCATCGGATGTTAAGACACTTTCAATGGCTTGACCCAAAAATCTCGCATAATTATGACATGGAATAAAAATAGTTGCGAGTTTCATAAAGCAACTCCTACTGAATGTAAATGTTAGATCAGCCGAGTGAGCATGGAATTCAAGACCATCCAGCCATGCACAGTGGCCCGGATAGTTTGATCCGTCATTTCTATAAGTTCTGCTTGTTGTAAATACTGTAACTGTTCGATCGCCGGAGGTTCTAGCCAATCCATCGCAATTCCTTGGTTGGTGCGTAAACCTAAAAAAATTTGTTCTTCGCGCTGCTCTTGGGAGCTAAGGACAGGCGCGGCTTTATATTTTTCCCAAATCCGGGATTGTTGAAAATCGTTCCAATCTTCAAAACAAAACCGCCGATTCTCCCAAAGAGAATGGCTGGACGGTCCAAGTCCAAGATATGGAGAGCGATCCCAATATTTGCTGTTGTGCTGGCTTTTATATCCAGGTTTTGCAAAGTTGGAAACTTCGTAATGTTCATAGCCCATGCTGCAAAGCCAGTTGTGGATCCAAAGATATTCTTGGGCAAATTGATCTTCGGATACCACCACGCCTTGGGCTGCAAAAGCAGTATTTTCCTCAATGGTCAAGCAATAGGTAGAAATATGTTGCACAGCATATTGATCCACTAAGATTTGCAAAGTTTGCTGCAATGTTTGAGATGGGATGCCTGGGATTGCATAGATTACATCTACGCTGATGTTGGAAAAAAACTTTTGGCTCATTTCTAAAGCTGCGTAAGCTTCTTGAGCAGTATGGATTCTGCCCAAGAAACCAAGCACTGGATCATCGAGGCTTTGGATGCCCAAAGAAATTCTATTGATCCCTAACTCTTTATAAGCTTTGCATTTATCCAATGTTAATGTGCCGGGATTTGCTTCGATGGTAATTTCTTCCCAGGGATAAAGTGAGAGCAAAGGAAAAAGCATCTTTTCGAGCATCTGAATCGGAAAAAGCGATGGAGTGCCACCACCAATATAAAGGGTAGTCGGAGTTGAAGTTGCCAATGCACTTGCAATATCTTGGATTCCACGCAGGGTCAGGGTTTGATAATCATTGTATAGGGATTCAGCTTGGGTGAGGGAATAGAAACCACAATATTTACATTTTTGACAGCAAAATGGAACGTGGATGTACAGGCCAGGTTTCCTCTCCATAGCCACTTACATCCCTATGATCCAATAATAAACTAACCCAATTGATTCGTGAATTGCTAATGATATTTGTTCCAATGACTTAGCCGATGGTAAAAAATGATACCAACGTACAGAAACAACAGGCACTCGATAATCACAAGGGCCAGGGATAAAGGTGATGGTTTTTCCAGATGCTTGTTTGGCGTGTTCTAAACACCACATCGCTCGCTTGAGATGAAATGCAGAGGTTACGACAATCACTTGCTTAACTGTATTGGGCAGCTCTTCTAATGTATACTTTGCATTTTCTGAAGTTATCTTTGACCTGGTTTCTTGAAAGATTTGGCTCTTGGGCATTCCCCAATTCTGTAATAACTCTGCCATGACCTGGGCTTCTGTTTTTCTACCGATTTCTCTAGGCTGGCCGCCGCTGACCCAAATGGGCAATTTATATTCTTTAGCCAGCAAATATCCATAATACACACGGGCCATTGTGGTATCATTAGCTTCATCTTCAAGCATCAATGGATCTCTCCCAGGGACATAACTTTTGGACCCGCCTCCCAAAATGAGCACCACTGTATTGTGGGGATCAACCTGATTGGGCTGAAGAGCCAAAGGCCGCGTATTTTCAAATATTCCCAAAACCTGATGACTGACCACAGGAATAGAAATAGTATAAAGCAATGCAGCAGAGCATAACAACATTGTTGACGAACTTTTAGGAATTTTCTTTCGATATATAAAGCGCATTCCCAAAATAAACAGGATAAAAAGACCAGGGACTTCAAGCCATGAACCTACGATTTTTTGAATTTCAAAAAGCATACCATTTCCTTGTCTAAGCCAAATTTTTGGCTCGATTGCAAAATCTTGATACACTATTTGCCAATTTTTTGGCAAATAGGATGTACGTTTAGAAAAAAACACGCAGATTTCTGATATTTTTTATTGGCATCCTTTTTGCTATATAAATCTATAGCATTTTTGTATTTGATTTTTTTATTCTGAAAATAAGTACGAAAGGAAATAACATATGCGGAAAAATCAGCAAGGAAGCGCATTGTTAATCGCCACAATTTCAGGAATGGTGATTGTGGCTTTTGCTGGTACAGCGATCTTGATGAGCTATCAAGAACAAAATCATGCGTACCAGCAAAGTGAAAAACTCACAAGCCGGTATATTGCAGAAGCAGGCCAGGCTCGAGTTCGCCAGCTCATCAATCTCATGTTTGTGAATGGCCAACTGACATTCACAGACGTGGATAAACGACTGCAGAATATGTCTTTCTTCAAAGATGAACCTTGGCTTGCCCCACAGGGCAACCAAAGCCGTCGCCTAGGTGATTACTCTGTTGCGAGCATCATACTAACTCCAACAGAGATCAAAACCACAGAAGATATTACAGGTGATAAAATCACTTCAGTGCGTTATATCACAGTAGAAAGCACAGGAACAATACGTGGAGAAGCGGGCAAAATTGTACAAAGCAAAGTAAAGATCACGTATAAGTTAACGACAGAAGTGGCCCGAGTGTTTGACTATTGTTATTTCATCAACAATTGGGGTTGGTTTTATGACAGTGGCATCACTACCTTTGGAGATGTTCGATCCAATGGAAGTTTTAGCTTCGGTGGTTATCGTCCTACCATTTGGGGCAAGCCTAGATTTGAAAGTAGCAATGGCATTGACCTGATCGGGTATATTGATGATAATCTGGATGGTTCCACGGATAACCAAGATGGCGGTGTCTATGCGTGGAATTACATTGATGGAACACCATCTGCCAATGGCCGCCCGTCGGATTTATACGCTGGCTTACAAGGCAAAAGTCCTATCTACGATATGCCACAATTACCCATGCCCAATCTCACAAATTTGAATTTTTATGAACAAAAGGCAAAAGAACAAGGCAGCTATGTCAAAATCAATGGCGTAACTGTATGTGATGGTATCTGGGGTGATAATGAAGGCAAACAAAATCTCTATTTGGAAGGTACCTACGAAAAGCCTATTGAAATCAACGGAACCATCGTAGTGCGTGGTGATTTAATCATCCGTGGATATGTCAAAGGCCAGGGGACGTTCTATTGTGGCCGGAATATCTATATTCCCCAGCGAATTCTATATCGTAACCCGCCTGCTGAACGACGACCAAGCAACAACAGCGAAAGCGCTCGTGAGAATTGGCGAGCGACCAATTGGAACACAGACCTTTTGGGGTTGTTCTCGAGAGAGCATATTGTAATCAGCGATTATACATCCTCTACATGGCAGTCTTATGTGAGTTCATGGATCAATGATCCTGCCAACCAAAGTAAGGAAGATTCGGGACTCGATAGTATTCCTAATACTTATGACAGTGGTGAAAATGATAGAGTTTGGACTGTGTTGCGTGATTCTGCAGGCAATCCAATCCCAGGCACAGGTGAAGACATTGACGGTGATGGAAAATATGATGGAACCACTCAATTGAGTGAATTCAATCTGGCCTCTGGCACCTTTTATACAGGCCATCCAGAATGGGGCGGCAATATCCCAGCCAATGTAACAACCTTTAGGCAAGTAACCTATTGGGACGAAACCCTGGATGCGCCAGGCATCTCAGGATCCCAAAAATTTCCTCAAGTGGATGCAGTTCTATACACCAACCATTTCTTAGGTGGTTATTTTGATAACCGCGGTGGTTATAGTTATAAAAATGATAACCGTACGCATTTCCAAAACCTGCAGGAAATCACCTTTAATGGTGCCATCATCTCTCGAAATGAATCCATGATTTTTGATGCCAATGGAATCGTGATCCAACACGATGAACGATTGAGCGCAACTGGCGGCGAGATGTTCAATTTCACGCTCCCCAGAATATGGAAGCCATTGAAAGTTATTTCGATCGAATAAATAAGCACCAAAAAATAAAATGATATGGTAAAAAGCCAATCATTGTATATAGAATAACATACGTAAATTCCCCTAATCCCAGGATTCATCTACAAAACAAGCCGGGCTTTAACCGGCAAAATGATATGGTAAAAAGCCAATCATTGTATATAGAATAACATACGTAAATTCCCCTAATCCCAGGATTCATCTACAAAGCAAGCCGGGCTTTAACCGGCTTTTTTTATTGGTGGACGCATTTTACCGCATGTTGCTGGCTCGTCTATTAGCGAGATTGGTCTCCCGGTAGTATTTTGCCAAACGGATGGCCCATCCTAAAATTTCTTTGGCTTCTGTATCATTGGTGAAATGATAGCGTTGAAATATATTTTGGATCTTTGCCCAATACCGACGTTCACCCTGGGTATTTTGAAAGACTCCATGCTCGCATACCCAAGCCACCAATTGCGTTGCTTTTTCATAACTACCTTGGGTAGAGCAAAGAAAACTAAACACTTTTTTAAGTTCGTTTTCTTTGATATCTTCTGATGCAAATTCTTGGGCAATCTTTTGTGCAGTCGCAAAATCAACCATAATGGTTCCTGTGAAAATAAGGTGCATCTTGAAATGAAGTGCCATACTACGACATTATGCCAAAAGTTCAACTGAATGGGTTTTATCTGGCTTGACCCAATTTTATCTTTTGGCTTGGACAGCTTTTTGAATATCACTCAATTCTTTAGGTACTGACGCGCTCAATATTTGATTTCCATGAGCTGTTACCAAAACATCATCTTCTATTCGAATACCAATTCCACGATATTTTGCTGGGATTCGTCGGTCATTAGAAGGGAAATAAAGGCCTGGTTCTACGGTCATAATCATGCCTGGCCGGAATCTGCGAGGCTCTGTACCATTGTGATAAGTGCCTGTATCATGAACATCTAACCCTAGCCAATGGCCTGTGCTATGTGGATAATAGTCTTTATATATGCCACTTTGAATAATCGCCTTGAGATTTCCGCGTAGGATTTTCAAATCCAGCAGCCCTTGCACTAATTTTTGAATTGCAATTTCATGGAAAGTGGGGACAGGTGCTCCAGGCTGAATGGCTGCAATCGCGCTTTTTTGGGCATGAAGCACAATATTGTAAATGTCTTCGTAAGGCTTTGTAAACTTACCTTGAAGTGGCCAGGTTCGTGTAATATCTCCACAATAATGTTGATATTGCGCTCCTGTATCTACTAAAATAACATCATTTTTATGTATTCGAGAAGTATTTTTAGAATAGTGCAAAATTGTGCCATTTTCTTGACAAGCCACAATAGTCGGAAAAGCAAGTGAGCATTCCTGGCGAATATAGGTAGAGTCTATGTAAGTTGCCAAGGCACTTTCCAGTTGATTTTCCCAGTTGCAGGACATAGCATCATGGATCGCGCAAGCCGTGATTTCAATTGCTTTTTGGATTAATGCAATCTCTTGCTTATTTTTGCGAATGCGCAAATCCGTGGTGAGAAGATTCAAATCATGAACCGTCTTTGGCAGAATCTGCCCTAAATTGAGCTTTTGGCAAAGTTTTAATCTTGCCCGTGTGATCGTGTGGTAAATGGAATCTTCAAAGCCTATAGGATAGTAAATTTCTCGAACACCATAAAGGTATTCTGGTAGTTTTGATTCTAAATCTGCGTATGAAAACACAGCATCTGCGTGGCTCATTGCCTTGATTTCAGCAATGCTAGCTCTTGGGCCATGCCAAATTTTTTCTTCTGGACTCATCTCTTTCCAAAAAATCACATACTTATGCTGTGGGTGTGATGTGGTGAAAAGTGCAATGGCATCCAAATCTTCCAGCCCTGTGAAATAAAAAAAATCGCTTGCTGGGGTGGAGTGGATTTCGACACCATTGCTATCTATGATGTGGGAACCCGCAGGCATGATTGCAATTGAATTTCTTAGCTTTTTATAGAGCACGGCTTGATGCTGCAGAAATAGGGATGTAGAGCTCATGGAATTCCTAACCATTATGAAGTTTGCGAATCATTTCTCGAATCTGAGTCTTAGAAACTTCACTGACTTTAGTAAATTGAACACCAATTCGGAACATAGCTTGCGCGGGAACTGGGCGGATCCAGACAACCCTTGCGGATACTTCGGTGTTTGGCTCGCCTTGGAAAATTTTCATTCTGAGTGGCTCATTTTTAGAAAGCATAACTGCTGAAGTAAAACATGCGCCAGATTGGCTTAAATTGTGGATTGGATACCGTCGTCCACTAATTTTTGCAATGCTTCCTCTTGCGAAAATGACCTCCATCTCTGTAGTGTCATACCGATTTTCTACTCTGCGCTCTGGACCTGTGTAGGCCACTTTTTTATCTTCAGCTTTTACAGGTGCAGGTTCCCAATTTTGGAATGTGCCGCGTGATTCAATATGAATGGTTTCGTATTCTTGTTCCAAGACTTTTTGGCTCAAGCGATCTTTGCCCATTGCATCTCGAATTTTTCCCATATCAATTCTGGGCTGTTGTTTTTGATCCTGCAATGAAATTTTGCCCGAAAGCTCTGGTTTGATTACCTCTAATGGCAGAGAACGGCCACGCCCTGATTTTTGAAAACGTTCTTCCATTTCAGGTCGAATCCGCAAAGTTACTGTAAGACCACGTCCGACAGCTTCCAGATAGGATAAAAGCAATAATTCAACCGCAGATTCTGATAAGTCTGGAAGGTGAGAAAAATCAACTACAAGATTAGAACTTCCTGTGCCCATAAGCTTTTTGAAATGTTCTGGGAATTCTTCCATAAAAGTTTGTGTATCAACACGGTGCAATTCTAGTCGGCTTCCTGCTATAATAAAAACAGGCTTTTGATCATCAGTTAGTTCTACGATGGTGATTGGCGGAATATACGACAATAGCAGGTCTTGTTGTTCTTTGAGCATTTGTAGCCCAATTTTTTTATTTTTTTCTAATGCCTGCCAATGCAGTTCCAAAAGTAATTTTACGACTTCTTTTTCTAAACGTTTATATAAACTTAAATTTACATAAGCTTGCTGCCCACATTGAAACAATGCAGGCCATTGTTTAGGAAAATCACGGCAGAACGTGGTCAGGCTCATTGCTCCGACATACAGACAATTTACTTCCAATCGAAATTGCCCAGGCTCAGTAGGCATCGCTGATTCACCAGGTACCGCAGGTGCAGCAGGTACCACTGATTCAGCAGGTATCGCAGGTATCGCTGATTCGCCAGGTGCAGCAGGTATCGCTGATTCACCAGGTGCCGCTGATTCTGTGGGTACCGCAGGTATCGCTGATTCACCAGGTATCGCTGATTCAGCAGGCATCGCTGATTCGCCAGGTATCGCTGATTCAGCAGGCATCGCTGATTCAGCAGGCATCGCTGATTCAGCAGGTTTTATTGGCTCTGCAGGTTTCCCAGCCTTTTTTGCTTCTGCATTTGTCGGTGGAATATCTACAATATCAACAATTGCCAATGTCTTAGGTGTTGGGGCATTATCACTATCAAGTACGTCTTCATTGATTTCTTCAATTTCAACATCTTCAGCATCTGCAGGTATACGAGAGCTTCTGGGTTCTTGTTCCTTAGTTGCGGCCGCAGTTTCTTGGAATGGCTCTTCTGGTTTATTAGTTTCTGGGATAACTTCTAGGTTCAATACAAGGTGTTGTGGGTTGCTGCGTAATATTTCAACCATGGATTCCATAATTCGAGTTGTCACTGCATTGCCGGTATTCAAAGTTTCTAAAATCAATGTTTGAATCAGGATTGGAGTAATGAGAAACATTTGTGTTAGATCTACAATCACATGTTGATGCGACTCGAGTACAGTTTGAATAAAAAGAGGCAATTGATCTGCAGCCTGTTCTAATGCTTCGTCATGAATTGTGATGCAGTTTTCTATCACTTCAAAGCCCTGTGTAGATTGTTCTTGTTGCGACTCTTGTTCTTTTGCTGTTTGTTCTTTTGCCGCCAATTCTTCATCGCTTACTCCCTGGCCAATTTCAAACTGAAAATATTGAGCTTCAGGAGTGTTTTGTAGTAGGGAATAGTTCAATGGAGAGAGGACAAAAGTAATTTTATGTCCATAAGATTTTAGTGCCTTGGCCCCAAGCACCAAGGGTGTTAAAAAATCACGTGCTACAGGAGGCGCATACGTCATGTCAATCCATAAATGCTTACGTTCACTTAAGATAACTTTGCGGATGATTTTTTGAAAATTACGCAAAGAGTCGCGAGTTTTATCAAAGTAAATTTCTAATAAATCACCTTGGTCTTTTTGTTTCGCCATAATCTATCCTAATTTTTACAAAATCTTGTGTTGCCTTTAGGCTTAACCTAAAGGCAACACAATTTATTATATACCGTGAAGAACTTTTTCTATGTCTTCAGCTTCTTTTGGCTGATTGCGACGATAGAAATACGTAGAGACTCCCACAAAGACTACTGTGCCCACTAAACCCAAAATAAGCATGAGTTTATCTGGGACACCAAGCTGTGTTTTTAAGAAGGTTTCCACAGCCCACGATAAAATTGGACTTGCTATAGCCAATGCTGTCCCAATTTTGGCTAAAGTTTGTTTCACACTTTTGGTGGTCAATGAAATTCTTTCTATGGTCTTGCCCTGGTATACCAGATCAATCCATCCATAAATATTGCCTTCTATAATAGGCGTGAGCCAAAAATCCGCATGCGTATTCTCGGGTGTTACGTCCAAGGTCATGTTTGGTGGGCTGACCAAGCAGCCTGAAAAAGAAGGAACAATTAAAATTTCTGGTTTTTCTGGTGTTACCTGGATGCTTTTACTGCCTTCTTTTTGAGCAACTTTTTCCAAACGAATTGCAGCCATCTTTTCTTTAGTTAAGTATACAGTCATTGGATAAGAACGTCCTGGATTCATTTGCTCATAATATCGAACCGTTGCTTTGCGTTGAATGACTTGCACTGTTTGAGGTTCTGGTTGAGGTTGACGGACTTCTGGCTTGGCTGCAGGTTTAGAAACAGCTTGTGGCATAGGGCTTGCCATGCGTTTTCGAGATAGCTCAGCAGGTGCGTCAGGTTGTGGTTCTAATTCCTCTGCGCGTTCAGATGGCGGGACTAAATCTCCAATTTCTAAATCAGAAGGACTAGACGCACCAGCAGGCCCGCGTTGTAGGCTAGGTTTTGCTCCAGCAGACATTGCTTGAGGAGTTGAAGGTTTTCCTGCAGCAATTTTTCCTAAAAATCCAACCCCTGCTAAAGGCTTGGATGTTGTACTTGTTGAGTCTTCATCTTCAGAAGCTTTATCCAAATCACTTGCATGAGCTACATCTGATCTATCTTCTTCTGCATTTTCGTCAGCTTCTAATGGTATCTTTTCCATTACTTCAGCAATTTCTGCACCAGTTGATGCTATATTAGAAACTATTTCTGCTGCATCACTCACTTTGTGGAAAACTGCAGCCAATCCTGCATCTTCTTCAGCTTCAGCTTGTTTCTCAGAAACTCCTGGAATCGTTGAAACCATGTCTGCAATTTCAGCAGAGGTTGAAGTTACTGCTGCAATATTACTGGCTATATCAGCAACTTCGTGTGTAACTTTTCCTAAGTCTAACAATTGCTCTGTTTCCTTACTTTCTTGCTCTGGTGTTTTTATGTCGCTTTCAAGAGCCAAGCTTTCTTCTTTATGATCAATGAGATTTTGAGCAACTTCAGTCACTTCAGCAACCTCGCTTATCTCGCCAGATGCAGGTGCAGCTTCAGCGACTTTTGGACTTTGCGGCATCTCAAGAGGTGCGGATTCAAATATTTCGCCTATCTCAACCAATGCAGGTGCAACTTCAGCAGGCGCGGATTCGGTAACTTCAGCAGGCGCGGATTCGGTAACTTCAGCAGGCGCGGATTCGGTAACTTCAGTTATCTCAGCAGATTCAGTAGCAATTTCGGCCATCTCAGCAGATGCAGGAGCAGCTTCAGCGACTTCAGCAATTTCGGCCATCTCAGCAGATGCAGGAGCAGCTTCGGCGACTTCAGCAATTTCGGCCATCTCAGCAGATGCAGGAGCAGCTTCAGCGACTTCAGCAATTTCGGCCATC
>JAKLHB010000117.1 GCA_022710345.1 Planctomycetota bacterium | reverse complement strand
AAAGCACTTGCATTATGCATTTTTATTGCAAGGATTGTAAAACTTGCTTTCTGTGTTACTACAGAAACCTCTGATTAGTATCTAAATACTGAAATTTTCTTGTCACTCTTTTTCAAACAATACGTTACTAGTTCGAACAACTAGCAACTTGGGTTGTGCCTATATTTCAAATTTGAAGGGAAATTTTTATGAAAACTATCAAAATCATTTTTATCTTTTTAGCATGCTTTTCAACCATAGCCTTTGCAAACAATATCAGTCTGGGTGTAGTAGGAATCTATGAAGGTAAAGTGTTTAACACGGATTCCCAAATGCCTGTTGTCACCACCTTGCATGTTGAAAAAGGAGTGCTGAGCGGTGAATACGTGATCACAGAGCCTGATGGTATCACCAGAGGAGAGCTCTTTAACTTTAGGCAAGAAAGCATGTTCACCTACGTATGTGAATGGAAAGACCGATATGGTGTTGGAGTACTCCGCATTCTCTTTGCAGCTAATTTTTCAGAATTTTATGGTTTTTGGGGCTACAATCTTGAAAATACAGTCTTGGTCTTCAATGGAGTGAGACAAAAATAAACAATTTGATTCAATCAGCACTTTTTAGAAAATTTGGAAAGGAAAATCCATGGATAAAATCTGGCAACGAAAATTCATTATTTTAGGAGGAGTTGTTATGTTAATACTCGTAGTGACTTTTGAATTTTGCATGTATTTCTTCAGTGGCCAATCTCCTTATAGAATCACAGATGGCAACGTGGAACAATTGCAATTATCGCAGCAACAGCAAGAAGCAGGATTTATGGCTGTGCTACGGGCAGAACAGGGCAAAGTAAGGCTTCATGAAGGTACTGTGCTTGAATTCCAAGGCGAAATAGGGCTATACAAAACCTTGCGTAAAATTCATCTCTTTCAAGGCAAAGCCCATTTTCAAGTGAAACCTAAAGAAACTTCTTTCATTGTGTTGAGTCGGGTAGGCAAAATTGAAGTATTGGGCACTGATTTTGAAGCAGCACTCCAGCAACTTCCAGCTCCTCCCAATGCTCAGCCTGATGACAACGGAGCTACCTTACAAGTCAAGGTCTATGATGGTCAAGTCGCAGTCTTGCCACAAGCTAAAAAACGTCCACAAATACTTCAAGCAGGACAAGATATTCAATTTCTTTTAGGAGAAGTCAAGCGAGAAGGGCAAATTCAAGCGCTTGGATTTGGTGTACTTCCGCAACCTGCCAGTGGGCCTGCCAAAGCCATGCAAAAGCGAGGAGCAGAAATGTCCATGCGGCGAGGCTTGCAAGAGTTCATCACAGGAATGCAATTTACAGTGACCACTAGTCCTGGCACTAGCCCTACATTGCAAGCGGAATTTAGCACAGAAGGCACACAAAAATTTAGCAACCTAGAAACAAAGTATCAACCACTCAATGACCAGGTCCTTCTTTGCATGGGAACTGTAACGGCTGAACGAGTGCTGCCTGTAGAACGCAGAAATTGCATTGCAAAAAGCGCCCAAGGATTAGCGGATATTGCTCAACATCCTAATATTCCGATGGCTATTCTAGCCGCACGCAATAATGCCATCTTGATGATCATCCAAGAAGCCGCACTTGAACTTTACGGATCAGAGCTGCCTGCACAACTCAAAGGACGCTTTTTCCCTGAATCCTTTGTAGTATCCCAAAAAGGCAATCAAATGGTAGCAGAAGTGCGAGGGGAAGTTTTATTGGAATGATGAAATTCTGATTCTAACGGTTTTGGAGGTGTTATGAAAAACGTTTATGCTATTTTGTTATTTGCCCTTTTTCCCATTGCTTTATTTGCAGTTGATGATGTAGCGTCTGCCATTCAAGAATATCCTGTGTATAAAGCATTAGAAGCCAATGAAACGATTTCCAAGCAGTTTCTTCAGTATATGGAATGGCTAAGTGATAAATCTCCAGACGCGACATTTGTTTATCAGTTAATGCAGAATAAAGCCAATTCACTTGATGCCATTGCAGTTATTTTTCATGAAAAAGTGGAATTCTATGAATGGTTGAAATTAGGGCATCGCTTTGAAGATATCATGACTGTGGAGTATTTTCAAAAGCACTATCCGGATGTTTATCCAATAGTCCATCGTCGCGCCTTAATTGAAGAAATTAATTTGATTAAATATTTTGCTCAAAAAAAAGGCTTTAGCAATATTCCTGAAATTGCATATAATTTGGTCTCACCTATCATAGAAAAGTACAATGTTTCAGTCGCAAGGTTTCAAAAACGACTCAAGGTGAATTTGGAATATCAAGCACAAATGCAATTTTTATCTGAAAATGACCTGAAGATTGCAATCACAGTATATGAGGCAGGTGGCTATCAGTTCAAAGAAAAAGATCGAATTTTTGCTGAAGCAATGACTTTGATTGCAGATTCAAAAAAATAACCAAAAAATCAGCCTGCTAAGGTGCTAATTCAGCAGTGCCCCAGAAGCCAACCAAAGGAGATATGCGCTGCAAGCAAAGTTTTTTGCCGCGAAGCGGTTTGGGAATAAAGCCTGGGGTTTCTAACCCCAGGTTATGTCGAGTCTTATGGTGTCCTGACAGGACACAGGAAAACGTAGCATTCTATCAAAGAGAACTAAATACATCGCGTAGTCACTGCTTTATGGGCATAAAGCCATGCTACAGATGTTGTTATGTGACTTTAACTTATGATTTTGGTCCAGGTATTTTGCTTTCGTCTTTGAATCGCTACAATGATGTAGATTAATATAAAAGCTGCAAGCAAAATTCCAAAAAATGCTCCGATAAGCCAAGGTTCTTGAGCAGGTCGAACAGAAAGAGCAGGAACGTATGTTACCAATCCAAGCACACCCAGCAACAAGCCTAAAAATGGCAGGCAAGTATAGGTCACCTTAAAAACAGAGCGTTGGAATCGAAGGCTAGCCAAAAATAAGTTCATTCCAACAGGCGGCGTGCAATAGCCAATGCTTAAATTGAGCAAAAAAACAATGCCCAGATGCAAGGGATGGATGCCAAAATTCAGTGCCAAGGGAATAATGAGAGGTACGACCACCAAAATTGCTGAAAAAATATCCATGAGGCAGCCTACCATGAGCAAAAACAAATTGAGCAACAATAAGAATTTCCAAGGGCTATCTAAGTGCTCTTTCATATAGAGCAGAATTTGGTCAGGGACTTTCGACATGATCATCAGGGTGGTCATGGCCATTGCCATCATCAAGATGATCAAGATTGCGCCGATCATCACCATGCTTCGTTGAAACAGCAATGGAAGTTCAACAATCCGAATATCTCGATAGACAACAACTTCAATCACCAAAACATAGAGCGCTGTGAGTGCAGCAGATTCTGTGAGCTGTAAAAAACCACCAAAAAAAGTGACCGCAATGATGGCAGGAATCGCAAGCTCAGGCAGCGCGCTCCAGGTGGCGGCAAAAAACTCACGAATGGAAAATGCATGGATTTCTTGTTGACGTTTTTTTCCAATCAAAGAACCATAGACTGCCAAGACAAGCACTGTCAAGCTTCCTGGAATTACGCCTGCTAAAAATAGATCCTTGACTTCCAGCATCTCAGCATGGCCAAAACCTTGCATACTATGGTTGGCCAGCACAGCATACAGGATTAAGGGAAGGCTGGGTGGGAACAGAAGCCCTAGACTGCCGCCTGTGGTAATCATACCGAGCGTGAAATTTTCCCCATATTGATCCTTCATCAACATAGGGTACAATAGCCCGCCCAAGGCCACAATAGTAACGCCGGATGCTCCTGTAAACGCAGTAAAAAAGGCACAACTGATCACAGCAATAAACGCGGTTCCGCCTGGTACCCATCCTAAAAGTGCTCTTGAAAATCGCACCAATCGCTCTGGAGCCTTGCTTGCAGAAAGCACATATCCAGCAAATGTGAACAGTGGCAATGTGATGAATAGCGTATGGCTGCTCAATTTGTCCATCACATCCACAAAAATCATCTTGTCCACGCTGGAAACAAACAGGCTAATGGCCCCAATCACAGCAAACAATGGCATTCCCAAAAAAGCCAATAGAAGAGCAAATATCCGAAAGCGATTTTGATCTTCTGGTTTATATTGGGCTGTGCTCAAAGGAATTTCCTGCTGTTCTGCTTCTTGGACAGCTTCTATGGGCAAAGTTTGCACTAAAGCTGTGGGGAAATCAGGGGTTTCTATGGACTGATGTGTGTCCATAGCTACTTTTTCCAATGTTTTGATCAATTCAGAAGATTGGCTTGCATCTTGCACAGGTACCGGAGGACGAAGGATAAAAAGATCAATGCCACATCCAATCGCACTGAGCCACAACCCCCAGACCACCAAAGTCCAAAGCCAATGAGCTTTTCGCTCCATAACGAATCCTTTCGATCGAATTCTGCTATTTTTCGTATAGATTTTTCCAAACAACAGTGCAACCCGCAAGCCATGCGTGGGCAAGGCTTTCGAGCATCACTTTGTGATCATCTTCATCCTCAAGTGCTTGAGGAAGTGATTGCAAAATACTATGTTGCTCAGTTTTAGCAGGATGTCGTTTTGCTAAAGCCGTGAGTGTTCTGCCTGGCCCTGTTTCGATGAGCACATTGCTTTTTTGCAATAATTCTTTCAAGCCAGGATCAAAACGGACAGTGCTGCGCAATTGGGTCAGCCAATATTCAGGTTTCATGGCTTGATCTGGGTCAATCCAGGTCCCGGTGACATTGGAGATATAGGGAATTGTTGGCTTATTCCAGGCAACTTTCTCTAATTCCTGACGGAATAATGGCAATGCCGGATCCATCATATATGAATGGAATGCGTGGGATGTTTGCAGCCGTTTGGCAATGATGCGCTTAGCCGCAAGCTGCTTTTCAAGCTCTGCAATGGCTGAGAATGTTCCGGAGATAACACAGGCATTGGCAGCATTGATCACGGCTAAATTAAGGCCAGGATTTAGAAAACTTGCCAACTTTTCTTCGGTTGATGAAACCGCAAGCATTGCGCCTGGTTCCATTTTTTGCATGAGCCTGCCTCTGGCTGCCACTAGCATCAAAGCTTGTTCAAGAGAAAAAACTCCGGCTAGATGAGCTGCCACAAATTCACCTATGCTATGGCCAATCATAGCATTAGGATAAATTCCCCAATGTTTCCATAACACAGATAAAGCGTATTCTAAAGCAAACAATGCCGGCTGGGTGTATTGAGTTTGCTTGAGCTGTTCTGCTGCAACTTGTTCCTGGCCTGCCTCTGGATAAAGTAAGCTACGAAGATCGCATCCGATATATTTGTTCAAGAATTCTGCACATTGATCTATGGCTGCATGAAAAACAGGCTCTCGTTCGTATAATCGCTTGCCCATGTTAGGATATTGAGCACCCTGTCCAGTGAACATAAATCCGACAGACTGAGCAATATTCCTCCGAATTCCTGTGATACATGGAGAATTTTCTGTGGCTAAAAGACCCTGGATCGCTTCATCCACACTACGGCAAATTAAAATTTTATAATGATTCCCAAACTGGGTGTTGGTCTGCGACGTATAACATAAACTTTGCAATGAAATGCTGGATGATTTTTGCAATTCAAGTGTTAAATTCATGGCCCGTTGGGCTAGGTCAGATTCATCATTCCCTGAAATCATCAATAGATTCCAAGGGCATGTTTGTGTATTGGCCATAGTTTTCCTCAAAATTTTGGTTGCAAAATTGTGATGACAATTACCCAATTTTTGCTATACTTTATAGCATATCATTTCATTCCAAACAATCAATTTTTCTTTTTGCTTTGAAATCGTGTGCATAGGAGTTTTTCATGCAGCGCAAAATTATTCAAATTGATGAAAGCAAATGCAATGGTTGTGGCTTATGCATTCCCAATTGTCCAGAAGGCGCAATCCAATTGATTGATGGTAAAGCTAGGCTAATCAGTGATTTATGTTGTGATGGACTAGGAGCTTGCCTTGGACATTGTCCAGAAGGCGCAATTTCAATCATAGAGCGTGATGCCCAACCTTATGATGAAATCCACGTTATGGAAAAAATTATTGCTCAAGGTCCTAATGTGGTGCTGGCGCATCTCAAACATTTACATGATCATGGTGAAAAGCATTATTTGGGACAAGCTTTGTCTGTGCTTAAGCAAAAAGAGATGCCGATTCCTCAAGGCCCTTGGGATCAAGAAGCTGCATCTGGGCATGAGCAACATCAGCACCATCATGGCGGTTGTCCAGGTGCACAAACCATGGATTTTACAACCAAGACTAATGAACCTACTTCTATCCAACATGTTCCGTCTCAACTGAAGCAATGGCCTATCCAATTGCATCTCATTTCTCCCAATGCTAGTTATTTTCAAGGCAGGGATTTGTTAGTCGCGGCAGATTGTGTTGCGTATGCTTTGGGTGATTTCCATTCTCAATATCTTCAAGGCAGAAGTTTAGTGATTGCATGCCCGAAGTTAGACGAAGGCCAGGATATTTACGAAGCAAAATTTCTTGCTTTAATTGAAGAGGCCCAGGTGACAAGTATCACAGTCTTGATGATGCAAGTTCCTTGCTGTCGTGGGTTATTGCAGATGGTACTGCATGCAGCAGAAAAAAGTACTCGAAAAGTACCTATCCGATATTGCATTGTGGGAATACAAGGCAATATTTTAAATGAACAAACAATTCAATAAATATTAACTATTACTATGCAAGAAGTTATATATAAACAAAAAAATATAAAAATTTCTTGCAAAAACATGCAGATTTAGGTAATATATTATATAAACACTAGATTACCAAATTAGAAATTTGCATCGGAGATTTTTATATGTGGGAATATTCTCAAAAAGTGTGGGACCACTTTAATAATCCCAAAAATATGGGTGATTTACCCAATGCCAATGCCATAGGCCAGGTTGGCTCTATTGTTTGTGGAGATGCCTTAAAGCTTTACTTAAAGATTGAAAATGGACGCATTGTAGATGCCCGGTTTAAAACATTTGGATGTGCAAGTGCCATTGCATCTTCCAGTGTCCTGACTGAAATCATCAAAGGCAAAAGCATTGAAGATGCTCTCAAGATTACCAATGAAGATATTGCAAGAGAATTAGATGGATTGCCTGCGGAAAAAATGCATTGCTCTGTTATGGGACGAGAAGCCCTCGAAGCAGCAATTGCCAATTATCGTGGCCAAGCAGGGCATGCCCATAAAGAAGACGAAGGCCGTGTGGTTTGTAGATGTTTTGGTGTCACAGACACTCGAATCCGCAGGCATATCATTGAAAATCGCCTGAGGACCGTGCAAGCTGTAACCAATTACACAAAAGCTGGCGGCGGCTGCACCAGTTGCCACGCAGATATTCAAGACATCATTGACGATGTTTGGAAACATGAACTTTCAGGCCAAAAAGCTACACAATCAACCGCTAGAACAGAAGCTCAACCTCAAAAGACTATGAATACATTGCAAAAGATCACCAGCATACAGCATGTCTTAGAAGAAGAGATAAAGCCGGCATTGGCTATGGATGGCGGTAGCATTGAGCTCATAGATGTGGAAGGCAATATAGTGAAAGTCAAGCTGCATGGTGCTTGTGGAACCTGTGCTTCGGGAAGCATAACATTAAAAGGTTATGTAGAGCGTGTGCTTCAAGAAAAAGTACTGCCAGAATTACAGGTTGTGCAAGTCAAATAAGCTGGCACTCTATCAGAATGGCCTTTTGGGCCATGGAGGTTTCGATGACTACACGTGTGATTTATCTCGATAACAATGCCACTACCATGGTCGCCCCTGAAGTAGTGGCGGCCATGCTTCCTTTTCTGCAAAAATTCTATGGCAATCCATCGTCCATGCACAGTTTTGGCGGCGATGTGGCTAAACATATTGACCATGCACGCGAACAACTGAGCCATTTATTGGACTGCTCTCCGGAGACACTTATTTTTACAAGTTGCGGCACAGAAAGCAACAACACTGCCATCTTTGGGACATTAGAAGCCATGCAAGAAAAACGCCGGCATCTGGTTACCACAATGGTAGAACATCCAGCAGTACGCAATCCAATCAATTTCTTAGCAAAAAAAGGCTACCGAATCACCGAACTCCCTGTGGATCGCCAGGGCATGTTGGATATGGATAAAGTGCGAGAGGCGATCACGGAAGAAACAGCCTTGGTTTCTGTGATGTATGCAAATAATGAAACTGGCGTGATTTTTCCAATTGAGGAAATTGGCCAGATTGCAAAAGCAAAAGGCGCACTTTTCCATGTAGATGCTGTGCAGGCTGTTGGAAAAATTCCCATTGCACTCGCAAACTCAACCATTGATCTCTTGACTTTATCTGGGCATAAACTCCATGCTCCAAAAGGCATAGGGGCTTTATTTATTCGCCGAGGTGTGAGAATGCGCCCATTTTTGATGGGTGGACATCAAGAAAGAGGCCGACGAGGAGGCACCGAAGCTGTTCCTAATATCGTTGCATTAGGTGTAGCAGCAGAATTAGCCCAAAGCCATTTTGCTGAAGAAAGCACACGAGTTAAAGCCTTGCGAGATCGCTTAGAAACATGGATTTTGGAGCATATCCCCAATACCATCTTAAATGGCCATCCAGAAAAACGCTTGCCAAATACCTCCAACATTGCATTTGAATATATTGAAGGCGAAGCTATTTTGTTGTCGCTTGCTCAATTGGGTATATGTGCTTCTTCAGGCTCTGCCTGTACATCTGGCTCATTAGAGCCATCGCATGTTTTACGTGCTATGAATGTTCCATTTACAGCCATTCATGGGTCAACTCGCTTTTCTTTATCTCGCTATAATACAGACAGCGATATTGATTATGTGATCGCTCACTTGCCGGCTGTGATTGAAAGACTCCGCAAGATGTCCCCATTTACAAGCAAAGCGGATATTGAATTGCCTGATGTTTTGAAAGAAAAATATGATGCAGGACAATAGCAATCATAGCCCCAGCAGCAGCCCCAATCCAGCTTACAGCGCCAATCCAGGCAATGTCGGTAGCAGCGCCAATCCAGGCAATGTCGGTAGCAGCGCCAATCCAGGCAGTGCCGGTAGCACTACCAATCCAGGCAGTGCCGGTAGCAGCATCAATCCAGGCAGCAATATCAGGGCCAATCAGTATGCATGCTGCACAGACCCTAAAACCATTCGCACAGAAGAATTCCAATTTTGCAAAAGAAAAATTCGAGAATTGCAGCTTCCCATGCGATTGATTCAAGCAAGCTATCTGGAACAAGAAAATCGTCTTGTATTTTTTTTCACTGCGCCAGAGCGCGTTGATTTTCGAGACCTACTTAAAATTTTGAGGCATCAATATTTTGGTGTTCGGATTGAGCTTCGCCAAATTGGCCAGAGAGATGCTGCAAGCCTTTTAGGCGGCGTTGGTATTTGCGGGCAAGAATTGTGTTGTTGCGCATTTTTGCGAGCGTTTTCTCCAATCACAGCAAAGATTGCCAAAAAGGTCGGCCCTACACCTAACCCTGCTATGTATTGTGGTCTTTGCGGCCGCCTGCGCTGCTGCTTGAAATACGAAGAGACAGACGCAGCCATAGAAGAAGCAGACGATGAATCTGTAGAATCTGAATGGCTCAAATATGAAGACCCTGAATCAGCCCCACCATAAATTTTATACACTAGATTGAGAAGAAGCCTGCATACATGGTGTGTGGGCTTCTTCTCAAAAAAGCTAGGTATGTGTTCAAAAGTTTACATCCCAAGCTGGAAGCTGAATAAAGCAGCACGAAAAAACGTATTCGTAGCCGTGAGCGACATAAAATTATACTTTAGAAAGCATACAAACTATTCGGTAGAGCAAATATTTTTCCTTTGTTTCCTCACAAATCGCTCACGCACGCTAATGTTGACGATGCATTATACCATGAGAGGTGCAGATTGTTCTGACGTAGTGGAACCCAAAAATTTGTTATATTGAGCAGAAAGTAATTCAGTTATGGTACCACAAACAAAACAGGCTTTGCAACAACGATGGCATCATGCCTCATTCGAAGTGCAGGGCACTGTATATCAAATTCAATCTCTATTGGGGGCTGGCTCACATGCAAGTGTTTGGTTAGCACGAGGGATTTTTTATCCCAATCCAGAGATTACCATCAAAATTGCCCACGAACAATCAGGCATTTGCTATGAACGAGTCCAAAATGAAATTTGGTTCCTCAATGAATTAGAAGAAGAGCATATCCCTACCCTATTAGGGCATGGAATTTTAGAAGGATTCATTTGGTTGGCTATGCCCGTATATCAACCATTGAGCATCACATACATGCACCATGGTATACGCAAATGTATACATCCTGGCAAAATGGAGCCAGATGGATATCCACGCTTAGCTAAAAAGCTTCCATTAAAGTTACGAGAACATTTAGCCATTTCAATCTTACGTGATCTTAGTAAAACAATCGCTTATATTGCAGGGACAAGCATTCTTCATGCTGACATCAACCCTAGCAATATTATGGAACAGCGAGGAATCAAGATACAACAACATTACATGCTCACAGATTGGGGAGCCAGTGCCTTGATATATCGCTATCCAGAAACCGCCTTTGGAAGCCTTCATTTCAGCGCACCAGAGCGGCTACTTGGAACCGCTGGCATTAAATCTGATTTATTTTCATTAGGAATTACAGTATTTTATATCATCACCGGCATGGTCCCTTATACAGGCGAAAGCGGAGAGCTATATTACCTGAGCACAGTCGAGAGAGATGGCATTGTACCTTCAACACTAGCGAAACCCATCAATTCTAACCTGGATAAATTGGTCTCAGATTTAATTCGTCATTCCCAAGCAAATCGGCCAGAACCAGAGGATGTGGTACGCCGCGCAGAAAAATTATAGCAAAATTGCTAGAAATAGCCAGAAATAACATGAGATGTGCCATCGAACAAACCAATTGAAAATAACATGAGATGTGCCATCGAACAAACCAATTGAAAATAACATGAGATGTGCCACCGAACAGACCAATTGAAAATAACATGAAAGGTGCTACCGAATGGACCAAGAGTGTATTTTTTTCTAACATAAGTGAGGGTCTATGTTCATTACACTTTTGTTGAGCTCTCTGATCGCCATTATAGTTTCTTTTCTATGCTCTTTAGCCGAAGCCCTTTTGCTCAATATCAATCCACTTGATCTCAATCGGCTTCGCAAACATAACCCTGATGTTGCTGAGGCATGGTCAAGATTAAAAAAAAACATATCGCGTCCCATTGCGGCAATTTTAATTCTCAACACCATTGCTCACACAGGCGGTGCTACGGTAGCCGGAGGCGCTTTTCTAAAGCTTTACGGAGAAAACAGCATTTGGATATTCTCTATTTTCTTCACAGTCATTATTCTCTTTGGAACAGAGATTCTTCCAAAGATCATCGGGGTTGCATTTCGCAAACAACTGGCTCCGTATGTTGGTAACATTTTAGAGATCACCACTCATTTGCTCAAACCATTGATTGCATTGAGTGAATTTTTATTTCATAAACTTGTCCCACAACATGACCCTGAACAAATCACGACCTCTGACTTGATCACACTAGCTTCATTAGCTAAATCAGGCAAATTTATTGGATTAGAGCAAGAAAATATTATTGTGAACACAATACGTTTAAACCATACTTTGGTGCATCACGTCATGATCCCTGCAGACCAAATTCACTTTATCAAAGAAGGTGATACTGCTGAGGGAATATTAGACCTAGCTTGCAAAACATTGCATTCCCGATATCCCATCAGCCGCACCAGGGAAAGCAAAGATATACACGCTTTTATTAACATCAAACGCGCTATCCCACTCGTGATGAAAGAAATCCCCCATATCATTGCCAATGCTAAACCCATCCGAAAAATCAGTGAACAAGATACCCTTTTAGCCGCTCTAAAATTGATGATTCAACACAAAGAACATCTCTTAGCTGTCTGCAATGCAAAAAATGAATGCATAGGAATCCTTACATTAGAGGATATAGCCAGCGAACTTTTTGGAGCAGATATAGAACAATTCAAATAAGCAATGTTGAATTTCAAGGATTACCGCGCTTCTCAAACGAATTCAATACAATATCCAACATGAGTCAACTAACCTATATCAATTTTACATTGAATTCAATCGGGAAGTGCAGTAAATAAGCAACGTTGAATTTCAAGGAAAAGAGAAAAGAGAGCAAAAAAAAACTTGCTAAAATAGGAAAAAATGCCATAATCCCAGTTACCGTACTGTGTTCAAAGAATTTATCTCAGCCTTAATTGATCGTTGACTAGGGACGTGGCGAGATGGTATCTCAATATTTTCGATCAAAATGCTTCTTTTACTCTTAATTCCATGCTTTTCGTTTTACCTATTCCTCAAATTGTCAAATATTCCCCAAATTTATTTTACTTTTTTTAGCAAAGTTGAAAGGTAACTTATGTTAATCACAGTCAGTGATATACCCATCACGGGAAAGTATTATGATTTTGATTTTGCGCCAGATGCAATTGAAGAAATTAAAGATATTCAATTTTTAGAGCCAGTTCATTTTACAGGATCTATTTACAAAAGCAATCAAGATGTACGCATCAAGGGGACTGTGCGCACGAAAATACAAGTGGCATGCAATCGCTGCTTAGAGCTTTTTGCTTTTCCAATTACCAGCGATTTTGAAGTTTTTTATCAACCACGACCGCATAATCAGAAGCAAGAAGAAGACATTCCGTTTGGAGAATTGGGTGTACTGCATTATGACGATAATACGATTGACCTTGCAGAATCTACTCGAGACACCATTATCCTAGAAATCCCTATGAAATTACTTTGCAAAGAAGATTGCCGAGGCCTATGCCCGCAATGTGGCCAAAACCTCAATCTTGGCCCATGCACTTGCACCACTAAAAAATTTCGGCAGAGTCCATTTGCAGAGTTTTTTCAAAAAAAAGCTTCCCAGTCACACTAGATATCAAAGGCAACGCTTTCTATCTGTAAATCGAGAATTGGAAATACGAAAAGATTGAACTGATGGTATAAAATTCTCGTATTCAGAGGTTTCTGTAGTAACACAGAAAGCAAGTTTTACAATCCTTGCAATAAAATGCATAATGCAAGTGCTTTATAT
>JAKLHB010000116.1 GCA_022710345.1 Planctomycetota bacterium | reverse complement strand
CATCTTCCTACTGGTGATTTTGTAGATCGCATGTTCATCCCATCGGATCGATCCATCCCTGTATTACGTAATTTGCAAAGTATGTATAATCATGGTCGTTTAGCAGGTACTGGCTACCTTTCTATTTTGCCAGTAGATCAAGGAATTGAACATTCCGCAGGAGCTTCTTTTGCAGCCAATCCTATCTATTTCGATCCAGAAAATATCGTTAAATTGGCTATCGAAAGTGGTTGCAATGCCGTTGCCTCAACCCTAGGCGTACTTGGGTCTGTGGCACGACAATATGCCCATAAAATTCCTTTTATTTTGAAAATCAATCATAATGAATTGCTGACCTATCCCAATAAGCATGATCAAATTATGTTCGCCAGTGTGGATCAAGCTTTTGACATGGGAGCCGTTGCAATTGGTGCCACCGTATATTTTGGGGCTGAAGAATCCACTCGGCAAATCCAAGAAGTGAGCCAGGCGTTTGAATACGCTCATCAAAAGGGCTTGGTCACTATTTTGTGGTGCTATACTCGAAATGCTGGGTTCAAGACCAAAGACAAAGATTATCATGTTGCAGCAGACCTCACAGGCCAAGCCAATCATCTTGGCGTGACCATCCATGCAGACATCATCAAGCAGAAAATGCCAGAAACCAATGGTGGATTTAGAGACCTGAAGTTTGGCAAGACCGATGATCGTGTTTATAGTGTCCTTGCCCAAGAAAATCCAATTGATTGGACCAGATATCAAGTGGCCAACTGCTACATGGGCCGCATTGGATTGATCAATTCCGGCGGTGCATCTGGCAAGAACGATCTTGCAGATGCTGTGCGCACAGCAATCATCAACAAACGCGCAGGCGGCATGGGACTTATTTTAGGCCGCAAAGCATTCCAAAAACCTTTGCAAGAAGGTATTGCGCTGGTCAATGCTGTGCAAGATGTATATCTGTGCAAAGACATCACAGTTGCGTAATGCAACATTCTAAAAACAACAAAAGCCCAATTTTGGGCTTTTGTTGTTTATTTTTTAGCTATGGATAAACGCTTGAGATAAGCTACGGTAGATTTTGATAGAACTCTCGTATAAGATTGCACTGCAGCAAAGTTTTTTGCCGCGAAGCGGTTTGGGAATAAAGCCTGGGGTTTCTAACCCCAGGTTATGTCGGCTCTTATCGTGTCCTGACGGGACACAGGAAAACGCAGCATTCTATCAAAGAGAACTCAATGCGCAATGAGGTGCAATGGTCTGAGTTTGGCTTATTGAAAAACTTCTAGCGCTTTTGCGATGAAGTAATGAGGATGCCGCCTAACCCTAGTACAATCATAATGCCAGCTTGAACCATAGTCTTGTATAATATTTCTTCCCCAGAGACTGAAATATAGAGGAAATATCCGCCCACTAGCATCAAAATACCATATACGAGCCAGATGATCTGGCGAGCAATGAAGTTGGTTTTAGGTGTGTCTTCTGACAAAAATTTGTTATATAAAATAAGCCCCAAAGCCGCCATCACTCCCAATCCTACAAAGATAAACCAAAATTTTTGAATTTCCTCTGTCACATTGGGCCGGCCAATCAGGGGTTTCATCATTTTTTCATACAAAACCCCGCCTAAATTCGTACCTACCAGGCTACCTACAATCCCATACAAAAATGCATAGCCCATATAAACAGTCTTTTTATCAGAAGGTGCTACTAATCCAATATAGCTATAATACTTAGGATGTGCTGTCATTTCTCCTAAGGTAAAAACAACGATGCCGGTGATAAAAAGCCAGATATTGGTGGTGAAAGCCAGACAAACAAAGCCTAAAATGCCGAAAATAAAACCTGTTATCATAGTTGGCAATGGTTTGCGGTCTTTCACAATAGCGCTCACGACCACTTGAAGCAAGATGATAATGCCAGCATTGATGATGGTCACGTGTTCAGAATCAAACTTAAAATTAGGGAACCCAATTTGTGCAAAGAAAGAATCAATGGGCTTGGTATTCACAAAGTCCCGTAGGAACCAAAGTACTGTGTTGAAGTTTTGGAAATACAAAATCCAGAATCCAGAATATACAATGATCATGAGCATGAACCGGGCATCACCTAAAACCATAGCCATACCACTGAGGACTTGCTGGATTGTCTTTTGACTTTTGGATCCTGGAGGATCACGGAAGAAAAACACGGTGGGAATGAGCATGAGGCCGCAATATAGTGAGGAAGCCATGAATACATATTGCCAAGAAAATCCTTTGAGATAACTCACCAGCAAAGGTGCTAAAAATGCGCCTAAATTGATCATCCAATAATAGATACCAAATCCAATGCCTGAATTGGCTTCAGTTGTTGTGCGTGCGATGACCCCTGTGATGATAGGCTTAAAAAGCCCAGAGCCAGTGGCCATGATCAGCAACCCTAAGAAAACAAGCCCATACGTGCTTTGATAGCCTGTGAGAAAATAGCCAGTGGCTAAAAAAGAAAAAGCCACCAATAGTAGCCGCCTAAATCCATATCTATCGGCTAGTGCACCACCTAAGATAGGCAAAATATAGGTTAACGCATAAACAATGCCTTGCAAAAAGCCGACCGATTGTTCAGTAAACCCCAACCCGCCTTCTATGCCTGCTTTGTTAGTGGGGTTGGTGAGGTATACAGCCAATACAGCGTTCATGCCATAATAGGCACCACGCTCAAATAATTCCATCACATTCGCAATCCAAAATACTTGAGGAAACGAACGCAGAGTGCTTGCTTTTGGCTCAGTCATTCAACAACCTTTCTGAATAAACTTTTTAACTTATAAAAATAAAAGTATTGCAATCCACATAAATTGCTAAATTGCTCTTATCATAAAGAACCCCAAGCATTTCGCTTGGGGCTTAGGATTATTGTTCTTCTTCAGTTTTTTTCTTGACAGGAGGAGTTACTTTACGAATGGGGTTATAGACATCGTAAGTTTGTTCAGAAACTTTAGGAGTAGAAACACCACCAAACACGCGTTCACCAGTGTCCACACGACTTTCTTTTTGCGGTTTGCGAATAGCATCCATGGTTTGAGGAGCCCATAGACCTACTTGTCCGGGTGCTTTTTTGGGACTAGATACGTTTGGTGTAGCTTCCAAAGAGTCGCTTGGAGAGGTTTGTTTGAGTTGCTCAACTTTTCGCCCTTTTTCTGCCATAATCAGAATTTCCAAATTTATTTAACTTATTTTAAGCTATTGTGTTAAACGCTTAAAGAGCATCAATAAATTGAATCTAAGATCAATAAATTTGGGGGACGCCTTTCTTCGCCCATGGCTCAAGAAATTGCCAGAGAACCCGCCATTGCCTGCAAATAAGCTGGCGGGCTTTCTTTTTAGGAAACTAAAAGAATTATACCATAAAAAATTTATTTTTTGGCAACAAATTCTTTTACTTTTTCAACAATAATATCGCTGATGCGGCCTAGGTTCTCATAGCTAGAAGCACCGATATGCGGGGTCATCACTGTGTTAGGTGCTGTCAAAAGCGGAGAAGCCTTGGGTGGGTCTTCATACCAAACATCAGTAGCGTATCCTGCGATATGACCGAATTTTAGTGCTTCCGCAACATCTTCTTCAACCACGCATTGGGCACGGCCTGTGTTCACAATGATCACGCCTTTTTTCATCTTAGCAATGTTAGTTTTATTGATAATTCCTTTGGTTTCTGGAGTGCTTGGAACATGCAGGCTAATATAGTCAGCTTCTTGAAATAGCTCGTCCAAAGTGGGTTTTAGCTCAGCAACATCGCTAGTTTTCACATAAGGATCATACGCAATGACACGCATGCCAAATGCTTTAGCACGAATCGCCACTTCTCGCGCAATGCGTCCAATGCCAATGAGGCCAAGTGTTTTTTTGTACAATTCTGTACGTTCACACTCTTTTTTGAGCCATTTGCCGGCTGCCATACCTTGATGGCCAATAATAATTTTGTTGGGAATAGCCAACATCAAAGACATTGCTAATTCGGCAACTGCAATGCTGGATGCTTCGGGTGTATTGATGGCAATGATGCCTTTTTGCTTGGCATACGCCTCATCCACATTGTCCATTCCAACACCGCCGCGAATGATGAGTTTGAGTTGTTTGGCCTTGTCCATCCATTCTTTTGTACATTTGGTAGCACTACGCACGAGCACAATGTCTGCATTGGGAAGCTCATTTTTGTCTTGAGTCACTTCACCATAAGGTTTTAGCCGTTCTGGTAACGACGCATCAAACGCATCAGAAATCAAAATTTTCATAATTTTTTCCTTTCGACAATTCGTCGCCTACCTACACAGTAGGCAACTCCGTCAAAAGCAACGCATTGCTTTTGACGGAGTTGCCTGCAAGCCGGCTTTATGCGAGCTGGCTTTATGTCTGGAGCTTATACACGCTCAAACAGTGAACATGGCATCTACAAATCTTTGGACATCAAAAGGTTCCATGTCTTCATAATGCTCACCCAAGCCAATGAACTTGACTGGGATATCCAATTGATTTTGGATCGCAAGCACCACGCCGCCTTTGGCTGTGCCATCTAGTTTTGCTAAAAACAGCCCGGTAACAGATACCACTTCTTTGAATGCTTTTGCTTGTAAAAGAGCATTTTGCCCAGTTGTAGCATCCAGCACGAGTAATGTTTCATGCGGAGCTTGCGGCATTTTTTTGCTTAACACTCTGTGGATCTTGCTCAGCTCCTGCATTAAATTTTTTTGTGTATGCAGCCGTCCTGCTGTGTCAACAATGAGAACATCCGCTTTACGAGCAAGAGCGGATTCAAGAGCATCGTACGCAACTGCTGCCGGGTCAGAGCCGGATTGTTGCCGAATGAGAGTAACATTCACTCTTTGTGCCCATTTTTCCAATTGCTCAATTGCTGCGGCCCTAAATGTATCCGAAGCAGCCAAAAATACTTTCTTGTTTTGTTGCGAAAGATAATAGGCTAATTTAGCAATAGAGGTCGTTTTCCCACAACCATTTACACCAACTACTAAAATCACAGTAAGGCCGTTTTTTTCAAATTGAATATCATTTGCTTTTTGAGCCAGTAAGCCTTTTAAAGTTTCTTTTAGAAACTGAAGGATAGCTTCTTGGCTTTCAATTTCTTTTTCACGATAGGCAAACTTGAGTTTTTCTAAGATTTGCTTCGTGGTAGGAACACCAACATCACTCATGATCAGGGTTTCTTCTAATTCTTCTAAAAACTTTTGGTCAATCTTGCGGCCAATTCGGAAGAGCTTGGATAAGTCTGTGGTAAAAAATTTGCGAGTTTTTGCCAGAGCTGCTTTAAGCTTTTCCAAAGATTTTTGCCAAAACATCGTGGCTTCCTTTAGAACTATTAATAATTGAAAGATTTTTAATTTTAAGAGGATTCTGCTTGCTTGTTATTTCACAGAAATTCTATTTTTTCAAACGATTTTTGGAAAAAAACTTGCATTTAGCAAAATTTATACCATGATTTTGTCAATCATTTTTCTATTTTTGTCGTATAATTTATATTCTGGAACGTACCAGAACTTTCTTGTTCTATTGAACATTATTCAATCTAAGTCGCGATTGATTTAATTGCACTTAGATAAAGGATTGAAAAAATTTTATGATCAACAGGCGGTCGCTGAAATGGTCTCCGAGATCAGGATAAATGGAGCACAATTTTCGTTATTGCTTTGTGTTTTTATGAATAAATCACCCAAATGAACTTTTTCACGTAGCACTTAGGTGAATCTATCTACTTATCCTGCCTCTCGAATTCCATATCTCTCTAAAAACCGACCTTCGCAGGTATTTTGGATTGCAAAATATCTGCAACATTTGGAGATATTATGGAGGTTTATCATGTTGGAATTTACCAGACATGCTGAAAAAAGAATTGCCCAGAGAGGCCTTACCAAAAAGGAGCTTGAGGTTGCTTGTGATTATGGTTCTTTGATTTACGCTCGAGGAGCCATTATTTATTGGGTTAGCCAAAAAAATGTTCAAGAAGCTCTTGCTGATGGAATCCCATTGGATTCATATAAGGGGCTGCATGTTGTGCTAAGTCCAGATCACAAAGTCTTGACTGCATACAGAAATCGCACAGCAAAAATGCCAAAAAATTATGCCGATTTTATTAAAGATGAACAAATGGAAGATGAAGAGGCAACACAGGTTTATGAGACTATGGAAACACAACCTGTATAACATCTTTGTTACTACGGGATTGGAACATAAGGTTCCAAAGCTAATTCAATGGCCATTCGCGTTTGGGCGTGAATACGGCTGGAGTCAGAAATTCCAATCCCGGGGATCCAGAGTGGCTGGCCTTTGGGATCACAGACTAAAAGCATTTTTGTTCGCCACTCCTTGGGAACGCCTGCTTCAGATAAGGCTTGGATAATATTTCGATGGCCTTGGGATCCAAGCATTTGAATAGTATCTTGCTTGGTGCATGTTTTGATGAATAGCGCTTGGGAAAGAGTATCGGCGTTGAGGAAAACCCGAAGATGGTCGTGGGTATCTTTGATTGTTGCCAGAGTTAGAGCAGTTGCGTTTTTCTCCACTGCTTTGAGTTGCAAAAATGGGCTGAGTTGAATCATACCTGGAATTGGGAAAATTCGAGGTTCAAATTCAGGCATTTGGAGTTGGGATAGCCAATACAGGCAGCGTGCGGTCTTTTGCACCATGCAATCAGGCAATTGCAAAGTTCCTGTTGGTTGCTGCAAGAGTTGCTCTAACCCTTGGTAATGTTTCGCACGCAAGACAGTATGAATTTGCAAAGACTCCAAGATTTGGCGCGACAACGCAGGCCATAGAACCTTGGGAATCAAGGGGAGCGCAGAATTGAGAATCATCTTCCAAAGCGGCTGTCCTGCCAACAAAGCATAAAATTTGCCAATCCCAGGATATTTTGGAAAACTAGCTTGGACATATTGGCTACATACAGCCTTGGCTTGCAGCGTGAGATATTCAACAATCTCTTGACAATGGGACGCTGTAGCTAAAAAATGAGGAACAACGTGCGGACAGTATTGTTGCAATTGAGGCAATACTTGCAAACGCAAACAATTGCGTGTGTATTTAGGATTTTGATTGGATTGGTCTTCATACCAAGTGCGGCCTTGGGCACGAAGATAATCATAAATCTCGGTTTTTCGACAAAACAAAAGTGGGCGAATGAGTTCAATACCAGCAGCAATGGGGCGTTTAGGCAACATACCAGAAAGACCGTAGATACCAGCACCTTCTAGCAAATGTTGCATGAATGTTTCAGCTTGATCATCTGCATGATGGGCTACAGCAATTTTGCTTGCTTTCCAAGCTTGAGCTGTCTGCACCAGAAAAGCATAGCGTGCCTTTCTTGCCATTTCTTCTAAATGGCTGTCTTCTGCACATAGATGCAATTGAGTGGTAAAAAATTCCAGGCTAAATTCTTGAGCTAAATCAGATACCATCTGTGTTTCAGCTTGACTTTCTGGCCGAAGACCGTGATCCACAGAAGCTACGGCTAATTCCATAGAAAGATATTGTTTTTGAATCTGGATTAACAGCAGTAGCAAAGCTATAGAATCTGCACCACCAGAGACAGCGACGAGCACACGATCATGACAAGCTAGCAACTGCTTTTGCGCAATAAAATTCATGAGGCGAGCGAGCAAATCTTGGGGGCGATTCATCGTAAGCATAGCATCACCAAAATAGTGATGGCACAAATGAACACAGAAATCATGGCCATTAAAATAGGAAGCGCAGTTTTAGGATGGGTATGCCACCAACGTTTCAAATAATACCAATGGTTATAGGTACGCAAGGCTAAAACAGGCTTAGCTTGAAGGTAGCGATCAATATCGTCGAGCATTGCTTGAGCTGTTGGATAGCGATACTCTCGTTCTTTGGCCATGGCTTTATGTGCGATAGCCGCAAGTGATTTGGGAATATCTGGCGTGAGTTCTCGTATTGGTACAGGTTCCTGAGCAATCACGTTATATAAGATATCCACAGGTGTGACACCTTGAATGGGTGTTGTGCCGGTGAGCATTTCATATAACACAACGCCCGTGGAATAAATATCTGTACGGCCATCTAGCTCGTTCACTCTGCCTCGTGCTTGTTCTGGGGACATATACTGAGGAGTGCCTAGAACCTGGCCAATTTTCGTGATTTGCTGCTCTTTGGCAAAGATATTTTTAGCTAGACCAAAATCCATAATCCTCGCACTGCAATCTGGCATAATCATGAGATTCGATGGCTTAATATCACGGTGAATGATGCCCTTACTATGGGCATACGCAAGACCGAGCAGAACATGCCGAATGATTTCCAATACCTTGCGAATGGAGAGCTTTTCTTTCTGCAATAGCTTTGACAATGAAATGCCAGGAACATACTCCATCACCAAGTATGGAACTTTTTGATCTAAGCCAGAATCTGTAATTTTGACAATGCTAGGATGATTCAAGGTAGCAGCGAGTTTTGCTTCTTTTTGAAAACGCAGTAAATCTTGCTCTGAAGACTCCTCGGGATTCTGCATTTTTTTAATGGCCACGATTGTGTTGTTTTGCGGATCACGGCCTTTATAAATCGTGCCCATCCCGCCTGATGCAATAATTTCTAAAATTTGATATCGCCCTATTTTTGGGGTTATCTTAGAATTTGCAAAAGGGATGGACAGCACAGGCAAATCTGGGTTGGAAACTTCTTCCACAGCCATGCTTTCTGAGTTTGGATCAACCGCGAGCTGGCCTAACACAGAGTCTTCATCCAAGTTAGGGTTTAATGGATGACCATTTGCTTTAGCGGCTACTTGCTGAAGTTCCGAGCCAGATGTAGGTGTAGCTCGGATTGCACTGAGGCTGCGAGCACTAATCTCAGAATCAGTTTTTAAAGCTGGGAGTACTGCTTGAGAGCCGCTGCCTGCTGTTACTGTTGGCACAATCAGCGAAGATTCAGAATCTGGGAGAATGATTGCAGCGATTTCCAATTCACTTTTGTTGCCATACTGTTCATGCAAATTTACTAAGTCCACACGCAAAATCGTGGTTGATTCTGCCTGATCTACGCCTAAAATAGAGCGATACTCCCAAATGAGTTTAGCCACAGCAGTTGAATTTTCGCCTGGGATATTTCGACAAAAACTGCTTAATCCACACCTTTCTAGGCCATCAGAAAATAGACTAGAAATTCCGCCTAAAAGCAAATTATATTGAGCTAACAATTTTGGAAAAATGCTAGCCTGGCCTAGAACATCTTGAGCCTTTTTATAAAAAAAGGCTGCTATATCAGATTGCTTGACGTTTTGTCCTATGCTCATCAGGATATTCAGCACAACATCCTTAGGCATAGCTAGGAAATTGAGGAATGGGCCGTGTTGTTGCAAAACCTCGGTTTCGTGTTTCCAGTCTTGCAGATGTTGGTCCAAAGTTGGAGCATCCCATTGATTTTGGATCGCATAAGGATAAGCAATATGACAATAGAATCGAATGGGCAAATCGCGTGCAAATCCAGGTGGGATGGCTGCATCTTTCAAACAAGCTCTCAGTACACATAAAGATAAAATATGAGCACGCTGAGCTAGGCCTTGAATTCGTTCTATAGTCAGATTTTTGCTGTTGAGGATTTGTTGAATTTCCAGGATGGTTTTATCTTTAAGCCCACTGATCAAAGGGGCTGCAATCCAACTCAACACTTCACGCTCCGTGATATTCATAAAATTTTTCCATAATACGCTCCACTTCTGTGATAGCCAGAGTCAGTGGAGCAGGCCGCACTATCAGCGATTTTGAATAGTTGCCTTCATGCCAGGAGCCAGGTTCATCATGCCAATTGTAGAGCCTACGACCACCCGTGTTTTAGAATCTAGGCCATCCAATACTTCGACCATATCAGCATTTCCAACTCCCAAAAGCACAGGCACTAGTTGCAGTTTGCTGGTTTTCATACCTTGGGCCTGAGGAGCAATAAATACCGTAGGCATAGAAGCAAATTCAGGACGCATCACAATGGAATTGCGAGGGATTTGCTGGCACATAATCTTTTCTGCAAAGGATATTTTAGCCAATATAGGAGATCCAATGTTATATTCTTTTGGCCAATCACCTTCTTTGGGGAGCGCTTTTGCATAAAATTTATCTTGGTACCAAAGCAATTCTGAGATTTTGCAAGCGATTATTTTAGTTTTTCCTAGATGAATCTCAGTGGCGACACTTTTGGAAAATTCTGCTTTTAGTTTGCTATAGTAGGCCATTGGAATAGGAATCATGGCGACTTTTTTCGCAGATGCCAATTCTGCAACTTTAGCACCTGGCCAAACTCGTGTTCCTTTTTCAATGGACATTTGGAGAATTTCTCCATCATAAGGTGCTTTGATACTATAGATTTTTTTGCCTTGAGAATCTAATAACTCTGCCAGGAGATCATTTTCTTTGACAGCAATGCCTGTTTCAATATATAGATTCCCAATTTGGCCAAAGACAGGTGTATAAAGATTTTGTATCTTGTCCCACGATAAAAATCCTTGTTCTAAAATCGTAGGAATTAGTTCATCTTCTACCACATCAATGCATTGTACTGTAATTTCTGCAGGTGTGCTGGAGGCTGCTCGTGTTGAGAAAATAATGACTGTCAGCATGGTACATAAAAAAAGAATTAAAACAACAACACCAGCAATCCAGAATTTAGCCGGAATTTGAGCTATACTAATTTTTCCCCCAAAATTTGGGGGTTCATCCATGCGTTCTGTTCGGATTGGTCCCTCTTCATCAGCATTTCGTGGAGGGCTGACAATACTCTTATCATGCCGAATCTGGGCACCTTCATCCCAGCGGCGAGATTCTTTGCTAGCAGGCTTTGATTCGCTAGCAGGCTTTTCTTCAGCAGGCTGTGTATGCCGAGGAGGAATCGGCTGTGTCTGCTTATGGGATATGGGCTGTGTTTGGCGTTGTGCAGCTTGCTGTGGCACTGGAACAGTTTTTTCTATCTCCGCAGGTTTTTCTTCTTTCGTTGCTTTCGCTACAGGAGCAGGCTTTTCTTCTTTCGTTGTTTTCGCTATAGGAGCAGGCTTTTCTTCCTTGATTGCTTTAGCAAGTGCAGCAGGCTTTTCTGTTTGAAATTGAGATTGATCAATGACTTCTTCTACTTCTTTGAGTTGAGTAATTTCATCTACTTCATATTCTTGGGTTGGCTCTCGGCGAGGTGCAGCTAGGCTTTCTTCTGTAGGAGGCTGGTTGACTTCTTGCCTCGCTGAAAATTGAATTGTAGGGCCTTGTTGCTGATCTGCTTTTTTGATTTGTCCTGGTTCTGGAGATACTTTGAAGATTTCACTAGACCTGAAATCTTCTTGTGTACCAAAGACACTCTTAGAGAGAAATAGGCTATCTCCAGCCCCATCGTATAAAACTTCATCTGCAATGGGTGCTTCGTCTTCCTCAGGCAATGGACGAAGTTTTTCTTCTTTAATTTTTCTGACTTCCTTGCCAATCTGTTTTCTTTTCTTTTTATCTTGTTCCTTCTCTTCCATACCAAACTCCAAAAACGCTGGTTTAAGATTTGATTTTTTCTTCCCGTTTTAAAATTGCTTGAATTGCAAGATTTGCACGTTGTCGAATCACTGGTTCAGCATCTTTAAGGGCCTTGTTCAACAAATGCAATGTTGATCTGGAACCTACAGAGATAATGATCTCAATTGCTGCAAAACGTACGAGGGGTGCCTTATCCTCTAAGGCATACATCAATGTAACCAATCCATCTTCGCCTTGAATTCGGCCCAAAGCCACAACAGCCCGTTCACGAACACTAATATCTTTGTCTGTAAGGGCTTTCATCAAAGCAGGCACAGCTTCTTGAGTACCAATCTCAGCTAATATACGTGCTGCAATTTTCCGGACAACCAAACTATCATTTTCCAATGCTTTTGCTAAAAATGCAGATGCCAAAGGGCCAAATGTAGAAACAGCATCCACTGCCTGTTTTCGGACTTCCCAACTTGGGTCTTGCAAAAGGCTCAAGCATGCAGGAAGCACGTTCGGATTTCCCAATTTCCCCAAGGAACGTACTGCTTCTAATCGAATAGCAGCATGTTGATCTTGCAACGCATTGATCAAACCTGGGATAGCACGAGAATCGCGAATTTCTCCTAGTGCTGCAGCAGCCAACTGCCGAATCCTCTGGGAAGGGTCCTGGAGACTTTCGATCAACCCAGGGACACATTCAGGCACTTTCATCGCTTTTAAGACATCCACGGCTCCATAACGCACTGACTCTTCCGGATATTGCAAAGCAACAATCAATGCTGGTATTGCTAATGAACCCATCTCTTTCAGCAATTCTGGCAAATCATTATGCTTGGGTTGATCTTGGTATAAAGAATGCACCAAAGCAAGGACAACAGGTTTTCCTACTTTACGCAATGTAGCCACAATGTTTTTTTTAAGCTCTGGGCCATGGTGAGGATATGCTTGAATTAAAGAGTTCATGATGAGGAAAAAATCATTATTTTTGAGGCCAGAGAGCATGGTTTGCCATAATTCAAATTGCTGAGATAATCCTTGGAGATAATTCTTAACAATGTTGGGAGCAGAAAATTGTTCTTGTTGCTTGAGTTCGTTTCCTAATGTGTTGAGGCAAGACTGCAAATATTCTACTACAATTGGTTGCACTTCAACATTTTCGACAGAAAGACTACGAATATCCTGCCCACGCAAAGACTCAATCAAAGCGTGGACATCATGCAAGCCTAATTTTAGCAGCAAATCTCCTACGCCGGTTTTTCCTCCGGATTCTTTTAAAATTTCAAGTGCTTTTGCAGGAGAAATGCCGATTCCCAAGTCTTTATTTTGAAGCAATTTCAAAATTTTAAAATAAAATTTTTTCAGCATATCTTCAGCCATAATGACCTACCGAACCTTTACGGCAAAAATTCGCTTCTAACCCATTGATTTGTAACCTGGAGAATCAAATTTTTACATACTCAAAAAGACCAATCAATGATTTGCATCTACGGCTCATGATGAGCAAGTTTAGCACCTGCTATCCAAATTGTCAAGCAGAAAGCTAGATTTCATTATCAGAGGTTTCTGTAGTAACACAGAAAGCAAGTTTTACAATCCTTGCAATAAAAATGCATAATGCAAGT
>JAKLHB010000115.1 GCA_022710345.1 Planctomycetota bacterium | reverse complement strand
TTTAGGATCCATGGGTGTTTTGCCAGTGATGATTTCTCTGGAGTTGCCTAAATATAGAGATGCGATTGTCCCAATATAGATGAGCTTGGATGTTTGATGGAGTAGGCATGCTTCTGCAATGTTGCGAGTTCCTGCAATCATGTTTTCTTCTACATCTTGCCATGTAGAGGCAGATCCGCCGTGTGCTAAGTGGATGACTACATTGGCCCTGCCTACAATTTCCTTGATCTTGGCTGCATCTGCAATATCAGCAGCAACTAAGGTGACTAAATCATGATAAAAAATGCTGTCTAATTTTTGAATATTGCGTGCAGCAACTAATACTCGTTTTCCAGCATGCACTAATTTTTCAACTAGTTTACGGCCAATAAAACCGGTTCCACCAATGAGTAAAGCATCAAATCGTTCTGTGCTTGTGCTAGAATAAAGATGCGGTGTAGGCTGCTTGGCTTCTGGCACACGCACTTGATGGATCATGTCATGGCATAGTTCTACTAAACGTTTCCCTACCTGAGGCTGCATTACTGCTGTCTCAGTTTCTTTGCCAAAATAATAGGCACGTATGCTGCCTAGCATGGTCTGGAAAAAAGTGTCACTTCTTGGTTTCCAATGAAGGGTTGCTAAGGCATAGTCAATTAAGTTGGAACGGTTTTGCTGACGAATGGATTTCCAAAGTTGATTGCCTTGTGTGTAAGAGTCATAAAATGAAGGCCATTTTGTCTTTGTTTGGACAGCGCAAATATTGTTGACATGGTCTATGTAAGCTTGTCCATTATCACAGATCACGAGCATTCCAAAACTTTGATAATTCTGGCCAACAGAGAAATATAGTTCTGCATTGGCGTTTTGGCCGACTACAGCGATCGTCCATGTATCAAAAAACCAGGTACCAGGCACGAGTTCCTGACGATGCAGGTTGATTGCTTGGCAGGATCGGATGCCGCCCAATAAATCCCATAGTTGGGAAAGAGGATGCACACATTGTTCTAAAAGGATATTCAAAGGTTGCTGAAACATCCAATGGCCAAATTGTTGCGTACTAATCTGTCGCAAGGGAACATTCCAATATGCAACAACATGGTGAATTTTTCCCAATTTACCTTTCTCGAATTCAGCTTTGAATTTGAGTTGTGCAGGTTGAAATACGTTGTTATGGTTGAGGAGGAGCTTTACGCCTTTTTGCTTGGCTAAAGCATCCATACGTTCGCAATCCTCTGGTGTTTCAGCCATAGGCTTTTCCAAAAGCACAGAATATCCAGCTTCTAGAAATGGAATGGTGGTCTCTGTGTGACGATTGGGCGGGACTAAAATATGGACGTAATCTGCGCAATGCTCTTGGATTAAGTCTTGTGGTTGGTCAAAAACTTTGGGAATTTGATGCCGGGCGGCCAATGAAATCGCACGGCTTTTCTTAATATCGCATACGGCTGTGATTGGAATTTTTAGGGTTCGCAAGGCTTGGATATGAATGTCAGAGATAAACCCTGCTCCAACAATTGCTACTCGTGGATTTTTTTCCATGATGACTCCATCTATATTGAGGACAACACAAATAGACACCACAAAGGCATTAGCGAAACTGGCTACCTTTGTGGTATCATGATTCTTTATGAACTAAAAATAACCTAGCAAAATAGTAATCCAAATGAGAACAAAGCCAACGGCTGTGATCCAGAGGCATATCATAATATTTTTCTGCAATTGATCTGTATTGCTTTCCAAATTTACCAACAATTGGTTTAAAAGGCGGAATTGATTGCTCATGCTATTGATGCTGTTTTCCACTTTGTTGAGAAATTCTCGTTCTTGATTTTCTTCGGATTTGAGTTTATTGATTACTTTGTATAAAGGAACAATCAAATTTTGCAAAGATTTCATCTGCTTTGCCAGTTGGATGAGATTTCGATCTAGTTTTAATATATGGTCAAAAAGTAATTTATGCGATTCCTGGCCTTTTTCTACAGATGGTTGCTCTATTTCGGTTCCTGGAGGCATGGCTTGAATTTCACCGCTCTCCAACAATTTAAAATCTCTCAACAGTTCATTGGCCATATCTGTGATATTTTTGTCGTTTTGCTCCAATTGGCCAAACAATTGAATTGTTTGCTGTTCAAGCAAATGATTTGGACCTGTGGATTCTACTTGGTCATTTCCTTGTATTTGTTCTATAGGTTCGATGAGTGATTCTGAACCGTCTGGCGCAATTGGTTCTCGGGTTGGTAGGTCTCCCAAAGCTTCTAAGGGCAATTGGGTTTCTACAGCCTCTGCAGGAGATTCTTGATAAACCGGTGTCCAATTTACTGAAGCTGTTTGGCTTTGTTCCGAGCCTACCTGGCTTTGTTCTGCAACGGATGGACTGGTCTGGGAAAGATTGGGAGGAAGGCTAAATGGAAATTCCGACTCTTTAGCTTCTTGTATCAAAGCCGCTTCCATTCTTTGAGTAATGGTACCATGTGGAGACGTATCACGTGGCAAAGCTTCTGGCCGTTCTTGTTGCTCAATTAAGGCAATCTCTAGATCAGCAATCATGTCTGTAGCAGTGGAATAGCGATATTGAATATCTCTGTTTAATGCTTTTCTAAGCACTTTAATCAGACTTGCACCAACGCTTGGGACATGTTCTTCAATAGGAATTGGGTCTACACTTAACTTGGCTTCAGCCATAGCTTCTATGCCTTTATGCTCTGAATAAGGAGGTTTTCCAGCCAAAAGGTGGTATAAAATAGCACCTAAAGCATAGAGGTCCGCTTGCGGAGTGACTGTTTGCACATCCATGATTTGTTCAGGAGGCATGTAATAGGAAGGGGTCTTCATTTCCTTGGTCCATACGATTTCTGGCCTATCAGCAATTTTGCTCAATGCCCAGTTGGACACTTTAATCTTTTGGGTCTTTCTTGCAATCCAAATGTTGAGAGGCTTTAAATCGCGATGTATGATACCTCTGAAATGCGCATGTTCCAAAGCTCTGGCAATAGCAAGAGAAATATTCAATGCTTTTTTTTCTGGCAAGATTACGCCAGCGGCTAAGATCATCTTCAGGCTACCGCCGTCTATATGTTCCATAGCAAGATATAGACGATTGCAAATACTGCATTGCCCGCATGAATACAACTGCATGATATTCGGATTATCTAAGTTCTTGAGTGCTTCTGCCTCTTGCCAGAATCGTTGCTCCACACTCATATCTTGCTGTAATTCTAAAGAAACTAGCTTGATCATGACCCGTTGCTTTGTTTCTGAGTGTTCTGCTAGGTATAAATCCGCTATGTCTTGCCAACCAATTCGCTTGATAATATTATACTCAGCGACTTTGGTTGGTTCGTCACTGGGTGGAATTTGTTTCATAGTTTGAGAAGGCATACACAATCTCCAAAAAATTTGGATAATTCAATATCCGCCCTAAAGCAGTTGTTCAGGGCGGATGCAAGATAGGCTATTTCACCAGTGCATATCCAATATTCCCATTGGAATCAAAAGCGCGTACTTCAAGAACATTGGCGTTATCTGGCCAAATGACCAGTGCATTTTCTTGAAGATCGTCATAGATACCATCGAATGGTTCTAGGACCTGCCATTCTCCATTGGGTATCCGGTACGAGATTTGGGAAATGCAACTAAAGGTATCTTGAGCTAGAAGACGAATTTCATTGCCTTGTCTTTGGCTAGTGAGTATAGGTGCATGGTTATCTACCAACATAGGCCGATGTGTGTATGTTGTTTTGTTGGTGATGGTAGTATCACTTTCATCTAAAACTACTACCTGTAGAATATAGTACCCATCTGGCAAAGCGCTGGTATCCCACGTAAAATTGGGCTTGTTTAAAATTTCAGGGCCTGTGATTTCATACCATACACTTGTTTCGATATTTTGGTAATAAATGCGGAATCTAAGTTCATCTTTGTCTTCGTCTTCAGTTTTCCAAGAAAGCTTCCATTTTTTTTCAATCTTGCTGGAATAAAGCTTATTGGCTTCGTCACGATTGCCTTCGATTTTGAACCCACTAATTTGAGGAGCACGATTGAAAAGGTGATAAAATATTCGGACGGATTCTAAAACTCCTGCGCGTTCTGTCCAAATCACACGATATTGAAGATAGCGGGCATTGGGGCTTTGGATTCGCATTTCACCGGATACATCTGCCCAATCAGACCAAAATGAATCTGGTGTTTGCGTATTGCCTGATCGAGTTTGGATGCTTAAATCCCCTTGCTTTTGCCATTGCAATCTACCCCATTTTGACATTCCTGTGGCATCGAGGATAGGGGAATGATATTTGATTTCACGAGGAGTTGGATTGATACGGTATAAAAAGCCAGTATCACCGGTTCCTAAGAACTGCAATTCATTTTGTTGTAAAATAATACTGGTTACTTGATCATCTCGAAGATCAGCTAAGAGCGAAATTTGATCGGCAGCAGCAATATGATATACAAAACCATCCATGCCTGTACCGCATAAAATTCCTTTTTGGTATGGCTGTATGGTTGTGAGAAAATTCTTGGGAACTTGCATTAAAAGCCGATGGCCTACATTTGCTTGGAATTCATAGACTGCGCCAGATACCATTTTTTGCAAAAGTTCTTTACGATTTATAGGTTTGCTTTGCTGGCCTTGTTGCTCAATCTCACGTGCTAAAGCTTGCGCCATTTTAGCATTGTCAAAACTTTTTGTAACATTAGCCGCTAGATAAATTTTTCCATGCGCAAGGGCAATAGCCCGTATTTCATTTTCTGCCAAATCTGCTAAGACTCTTGCTTTGCCAGTGCTGCGGTCTATTTGAAATAGCAATCCATTGGGATCTGATCCAACATAGATATTTTGTTCGTCAAGAGCTAAGGATAGGAAATGCTTTTCTTCTGTTTTCAGCAAAACTTCTGGCATAGCTGACTCTAACGAAATACGATATAATATAGCTTCTGGGCCAGCAGCCGCTAGCAGGCTCTTTCCTTCAAAAGCCAATCCCCAAATATAAGCAGAGGGTAGCTTTAGCCATAACTTGCTTTCGCCGGTGTTTGTGTTGATCTGAAAAATTTTTCCTTCTGGAATCGTAGCAGCATATAAAAGATGGTCCACCATCGCAAGGCTTGTCACAAGAATGGCACCAGTTTTATATAATTCAGTTAATTGGCCATTTTCAAATCGGTAGATGATTCCTTTGGTGCCTGTACCTAGGTATAAACGGCCTCCTGCATCATAAGCATACGACCAGATTGCAGGCTCTGGGCATTTGATTTTTTGAAGCTCAAATCCAGGCTGTACTTTGCCATTGGTAGCAAGTAAAGTTCCCTTAAATTCTCCGGCTTCAAAATCTTTTGCCGTTGTTGTTTCCCAAATACGAGTCCCGCCGGCCCAGATAACACTAGTGACCAAGAGCAAAGTCATAAGCCATACTACGGGCAATTTCATAAAAATTATTTCCTTTCCGCATCAGAAAAACCCAAAGCCTTGATATATTCAACATTGATTGTGCATTGATTTAAGGCACAGTTATGTAAGAAATCATCTAATGCTTTGAAGACTACAAGTTGTTCAGGACGATGTTTCCGTATCTCTCCGAAAGACATGCGAGTTTGCTTGGCATAGGTAATGATTTGTTCAAATTCTGGAGTCTTGCGGATTTGTACTATACAACTGGGAGCATCCATTTTTTTATAAGGCCAAAAGCACCAACCAATATGGTTTTGCTCTAATATATTGCGAAATTGAGCAATCCATTCATTGGTATTTTCTCCAGATTCTCCCATGAAAATGGGCACGTTATATTTGTTAGCAAAGTTTAGATAATCTTGAATCACTTCTTGGGTCGGAGGAGTCCAGTATTTATGGAATGTATAAACTAATTTAGAATCAAATGGTGGCCCAAATACAGCAAAATTGCTGTCCCATTGTGCTCCGCCTAGAAAAATAAGATGGTTTTGATCTACTTCTCGAATGCCTGCCACAATGCGTTTGTATAAAGGTTCTAACAATGGATTGAGTTTTGCGGTATCTACAAAGTGAGGGATTGGTTCATTCAATAGATCATATCCAATCACGATTGTTTTGTTCGCATAGCGATCGGCAATAGTTTTCCATAGATCAATGGTTAAATCTTGGCTTACTTTATCTTCAAAGAGATGTGGATAACCATAGCTATCGTCAATGTTATCGCCGGTTTGTCCACCTGGAGCACAATGCATATCCAAAATCACGCCAATTTGAAATTCTTCACACCAACGAATGACACGATCTAGCATCTCAAATCCAGTTGGAAGCAAAATTTCTGGATGATCTTCACACAAAAAAAGGCGAAAGTTAAATGGCACTCGCACACAATTTACGCCAAGTTTTTTCAAAAAAGCAATATCTGCTTGAGTGATATATTGATCGCGGTACTTTTGCCAAAATTCTCGGGCTTTTGTAGGCCCAACCAATTCTAAAATAACTTGCTGAATCAAACGTGGTGAACTGGCGTGATCAAAATGAAACATGTATCCTTCAGGCACCAGCCAATTTCCTAAATTAATGCCTCGAATTTGATAGGGCTCACCATTGCTAAACACAATCTGCTGTCCTTGTGTCGTGACAAATCCAGCAAATTGGGCAAAGCTTAAGGATGTGATCCAGCAAAAAACCAGAAGGATGCTAGCGCGTATCATAGAAAAGTACCTTTCTGATCAAGCCAACATGCTTGATGGAAATGATTATAAGTTCCTCTTTCCGATATGTCAAGTTTTTGATTAGGAAAAAGCGTGCCACACTTTTGAGAAGTGCGAATCGCTGATCATTATGTGAGCCTGTAATTCCAATTTATTTTCGCATTTTGCTTATGAAAATGCCTGCCAATGCGGCTAAACACAAAATCCAAGTACCTGGTTCAGGAATGATAGAGATCACAACGTTATCAAAATATCCAACTTCACCAGCAGTGATCACACCCATTTTGCCGCCTGTATTTCGATTGATGAGATCAAAAGTCGAGCCTGTAAATGTGGTACTATATCCAGCAAATTCTAGTAACATTACCTTAGTAGCATAGTTGACTTCAATATGCATATGATACCAACTGTTATTGGCTGCGCCAGGAATATTCAGATAGGATTCGCTCGATTGTGCACCTCCAACCATACTCCAGTTCGTCACGTGATCCGAGTGTGTTCGTAGGTAGGCTGTGTTGAAATTGGAAGTATCTTGGTATCCCCAAAAAAAGCCTACGTGGCCATAATTGCTGTCTGCAGGCGCGATTTTAATATCTGCATCCATAGTGAAATTGCTGGGCGTAGTGATGGCATCTATGCCGCAAAAAGCAATCACTCCAGAGTAACTGCCGCCATTAAATTTGAGCATGCCTCCGCTAGCTTGCCAGGAGCTGGCTGAATATCCTGAGCCTGTCCATCCAAGCATATTGCCATCATTAAAATCATCTGAAAAAATGATAGCAGCATTAGCATAACTCACTATACTCAAAAATATACAAAAAAATATTTTCATAAAAATACTGCAAAATTTCAGAAACACTGAAATATAGGCAGCCTCCTATCTTTTATATTTTTCTAAAGTTAGAATAAAGCTTATTAAAAACAGATGTTATGTACAAATGATCGAGAAATAAATTGTTGTGGTTCATATAACCAATAGAGCAAAAACCATAATTTTAATTTTTTTTAAGAAATGTAGTCAGAATTCTTTCTGAGAATCCCTGCTTTTTTTACCATAAAATATGGTACAATATCTATAATTGTTGTTGAGTGCAACGATTTTTGGATCGAGTTGATCGAAAGGAAAAGATATGCTGTACCGTTTTATTTTGATTGCATTTTTTTGTTGTTGGAGCATGAGCATGGCTCAAACATCGGATGATTCAGTCCAAATCTTAAAGAAATGTCCGCAATGCAATTATTGGGAGAAACAGCCAGATGCTCAATTTTGTTCTCAATGTGGGCACGCTTTAATCCTGACCAGGGCCATTGTAATCCAGCGTTGTCCTAAAGAAAATCGGACATTAGAAAGCAATGCGCGATTTTGTCCATTCTGTGGAACACCTGCTCAAACTATGTATCAAGAAATTCCAAGTGCCACACCAAAGCCTGGAACTTCGACTTCTGGTGATGATCCGTATGCCACTGCTCCTGCTAAGCCTCGGACTGCCTCTGACCCAAAACCAGTTGCTGAGCCACCAAGAAGGCCAGTGCAGGATGCACCAAAGCCTCTGGATGCTGGCCAATCTGTAATAACATCAGAATCTTGGGTACAAGATGCTCGAATGTTAGAGCAGCAAGTTGCAGCAGAAGGGCTACGGATTACCGCAGAACAGCGTCAGATCACGCGCTCGCTTTGGGAACATCCTAGCAGCTTAGAAGATGTAGAAGCATGGTATCGAATGAAAATTGCGCAACGGTATCCTAATCCGAAAATTTCGATCATTCGGATGAATGATCCGATTTGCCAATCTCCAGTTTTGATTATGAAATTCCAGGCCCCCAAGCAAGAGATGGCCATAGAGGTCATGTTCTATGCTTATGCCCCCAGCCTCTTGCAACGTGAAAAACAAGTTCAAAAGGTTTTGGATGAGAAAATGCAGATTGAACTCCGTCCTTCCCAGACCATCAGCAAGGAAATTGCAGCACTAGAAAAATTGGTGCAGGAAGGCCAATCCACACCTGATTTAGAATTACGCATGCAAGAACTGATCCGCCGAAGGGATGTATGCTTGAATTCTAGCACATATTGGCAACTCAAGGCCAGACAAACCATGTTGCAACAAAAAATAAACGTGCTTTTTTTAACACTCACTCAGAAAAAAGCTGGGCAAGAACATTGATTGTAACAAAAGTTGGCAAGGAAAAATATTATGGTTGATTGGATTCAATTGGATGGTTCTATGGGGGAAGGCGGTGGGCAAATTTTGCGCACTGCTTTAACCATGTCTTTATTAGAAGGCAAGCCTTTTCAAATTTCGCATATTCGGGCAAATCGGCCCCAGCCAGGGCTGAAGCCGCAGCATCTCATGGCAATTCAGGCTGCTGCCCAAATTTCAGGAAGTACTGTGGAAGGCGCAGTAAAGGATTCTCAAGATTTGAAGTTCATTCCAGGGTCAGTGAAGCCTGGGAAGTATGTTTTTTCAGTGGATACAGCCGGAGCAATGTCGCTAGTTCTGCATACCATATTTTTGCCATTGGCGTTAACTCATGAAGTTTCGCATTTAGAGTTTCATGGTGGAACTCATGTTCCTTGGGCTCCATGTTTTGAATATCTCAATTTAGTTTGGCGAAGAATGCTAGCAAAACTTGGGTTTCATATTGAATTGGAATTAAAAAATGCAGGGTATTATCCCAAGGGTGGCGGTTGTTTTTTAGCTACCATTTATCCTATTACAAAAGTTCTTCCTTTAACATTGATACAAGAGCCATTTTTAACGCACTGGGAGATCATTGGCATTGTGAGCAATTTGCCGGCTTCCATTGTGGATAGAGAATGGCAAGCTTTTGAAAAAGCAATTGCTCATTGCAATGTTGCTGTTCCATTGCAAAAGACCTTGCAAAAATATCCTAGTCCTGGGCAAGGGAATTTACTATTCTTGAATCTTGAATATGCGGATACTTATGCAGGGCTGGATGTACTAGGAGAGCGTGGAAAATCAGCAGAAACAGTTGGCTATGAGCTTGGAAAATGCTTTGAACAATTCTTGAAAACCAACCGGTCTGTAGATGAACATTTGGCCGACCAAGTACTTCTTCCACTTGCATTTGCTTCTGGGCGCTCAGATTTCAGTGTATCCCAAATTTCTGAGCACCTCTTAACCAATGCTCAAATTATTCAAAAATTCAAGAATATTGAAATTCAAATTCAAGGGAAATTAGACGAGCCTGGCCAAGTTCGTATGCAGGCTTAAGCAAATTGCCAAATCAATTTATGTCCAAAAAATCTAGCAAGCATTGCACCTAAGATTGCACCTACACCATTGCTAATGATGTCGCCTAGTTCGAAGTATCGGTTGCAATAAATTTGGCAAATTTCAATGAAAAAGCCATATAGCGTAGCTAAAATGATGGTCATGAGCATCCATTGTGTGGCACGACTTCTGCCATAGCTGATCAAATAGGCCCGCAGCATCACTACGCTTAAAATTAAGTACATCACAATATGGGCTATTTTGTCTTGGGAATGATAATATTTGGGCAATGGCGGAATAGGCCATGTAGAAGCTAGGAAAATAGCCAGCATCAACAGGAATAAAGGAAACCAAGCAATCCAAAATGGCTTGTAAAAACGCATGGTGTGTCCAATCTAAAAGCATGGTGCTATATTGCACCATGCTTTTTTGCTGCAAAGCTATGCTGGTAATTTTTTAGCAATTTTATAGCTAACATAGACCAAAGCAATCACTGCCAAAGCAAACAGAATTGCAGCCAATACTATGGTTTCACTGAGGAAGATGAAGATACTTAAAAAGCCTGCGACTGTGGTAATAATTAAGCTTCCACGCAGCCAATTTGATACTGCAATATGGCCAAATTGGCGATATACAGATGTCTTGCAAATAAATTCTGTCTTTTTTGCAAATTTTTGCCTGAGCATTAGGATAAATACTAAGATCGGCACACTTAGCAGTAGAATTGGGATCACGATTCCCAGAGCATTATTTTGGCAATACGAACCATTGAGGGTTAAGGCTGCTACAAAAAAGCCTAGGAAATAACTGCCCATTCTGCCCAATAGAATGTTAGTAGGAACCATCTGATCTGCTAAAATGCCTAGCACAGTCCCTGCTAGCACAAGGCTTAAAAAAGTATTGGGCAAATCATGGCCTAAAATACCAATTGCTGCTAAAAATAAGAAAATAAAAAAGCTGAGGTTAACTAAAATACCGTCAAAAATTTCTAATAAATCCATCCAATGGATAACACATAAAACCCATAGAATGGAAAATAAAGCATTGCCTAAGAAAATCTGTTGATCTGCAATGGTGATTGGGACAAAGTCCAGAAAAACTAAAGAGCTACGGATGCCTGAAAAGACCAACAATATCGCTGCTACCAACTCTGCCATGCATTTCAGCCAGCAAGGCATGCCGTATATGTCATCCAATAAAGCAATCAAACAAAGTACGCCTGATCCGACCAATAAACCAATCCAGTGATTGGCAGGAATGAGGACATTGAATTCAATATCTTCAATTTTCCAAGATAAAAATAAAATGACGGTAATGATGAGGCCAAAATACAAAGCCGCCCCTGCTAAATATGGTGTTTTCTTCCGATAAACTGGTAAGTCTTTATGGATGATTGGAAAACATTCATATTTTTTTCCAAAATAAGCAAACGGAGAAAGAAAAAGCCAACTCAACAAAAAAGCAATTCCAAAATAAATAAAGTAATAAATCATAAAATTCAGTCTTTCTTTAAAAAAGCGGTTGGATTAAAAGTGCTATTTTGCTTTTCAGCAAATAAAACTTTGATTTAGCCTATGCTTTGCTTGGGCCAGGATTCCTTGGGTCTGGGGTCCCACTAGACTTAATTTCCATGGTAGGCGGATTTTTACGTATGGGATGTTGGCCTGTTTTGGAAATATCTATCGGTGCAGCAGATGGCGTTTGCTGTGGCGGAGCAGGGCTTTCTCCAGAAGATGTATCGCTAGAAATGCCTTGCAATTCTTCGCATAGTGCCTTATATTGCTGGGCACCTTTATGGTTTTTATCCTCAGCCAAGATTTGCGTGATGATTTCCAAAGCTTTTGCATATTGAGAATTTCGGAATAGTTCCAATGCTTCTTGGAAAGAAGCGTCCACTTTCTTTTGTTGCTCAATTTTCTCTTCAGCCAATTTTTTGTGCTCGAGAGCACCTTTATGGCTATCCATATATTTGAGAACACGATTGAAACAAGTGATTGCTTTTTCCCATTGCTGACTTTTGTAAAAAGTCATACCTTGATTGTAGAAAAAGCCAAGTTCTTCGATCTTGTTCTCGTCGGCTACCCTACTACGGCTTTCAGTCAAGAGCAATCTAGCTTGCTCGTGTTGATCATCCATCTCTAACACGCGCTCAAATTTTTCAATAGCTTGTGTAAATTCCCATCGTTCATACAAATCCATTGCTTCACGATAGGTAGCATCCACTTCGCTGCGATTTTTAGCGCGTTTTTGCACTTCAGCCAAAGCCATTTCTCGATATTGTTTGGCCCCTTTATGCTGTGGATTGGCTTTGAGCACTTCTTCAAAGCATTGCAATGCTTTTCCATAATCTTCGTTTTTGATAGCCAGAATGCCTTCTTTGTATAAAGTTGCAATCTGCTCCATTTTGAGCTTTTTCTCTGTCAATGCTTTGAGTTTTTGCACCATTTCATTATGTGGATCAATTTTAAGTGCTTGTAAAAATTGGTCCAACGCTTCTTGGAAACAGTCTTTTTGAAATAAATTTTTGCCCTTGCGGGTATATTGCTCGACCTTTTGCCAATCTGTTTGAACCACTTGCAATGCTTGGTTGAATACTTCAGGCATTTTAGCTCGTAATTTTGTTTGATATTCTTTTACAATTCTTGAATTTCCATAAGGTTGAGAAATTTTCAAAAAATCAACAATGCTTTTGCACGCTTCTTCGAGCATCTGACTTTTATAAAATTCTTGGGCCTGATGGAACCATTCTTCGATTAGCATTTGGTCTTCATGAATCTTTTTTAATTTGGCAACTTCATCAACCTGAATGATTGCTTCTTTGTTGTCTGGTTCATAAGACAAAACTTCTTGCAAAATTTGCAATGCTTGCTCAAATTCTTCACGTTCGATAGCTTTGCTAACTTTAAACATGAGATTGGGGATTCGGTTGTCAATCGTCCGTCCGTCCTGGCTATCCCCCAATAATGTTTTGAGCATTTCGTCTATATTTCGGAAACGGTCTTTTTCATCCTTGGCCAATGTTTTCAGAATAACCTTCTCTATATGGATTGGAATTTGTGGATTTAGTTCCCTCGGAGGCGTTGGTGGTGTGTTAAGGTGGAGCTTGTATAAAGCAATCGGAGAATCTGCGTCAAAAGGTACTCTGCCTGTGATCATTTCATATAAAATGATGCCCAAAGCATATTGATCTGTGTAAATTGAAACAGTACCTTCAAATTGTTCTGGTGCCATATACGTAGGTTTTCCAAGCA
>JAKLHB010000114.1 GCA_022710345.1 Planctomycetota bacterium | reverse complement strand
AGAAATAGTGTCAATGGAATGCGCAGAAGATAGTCAAGGTTCGGGGTGGTGCCGACGGGAGGCCGGCAGGCGATCAAGGAGGTCGATGCACTACAGGGTGCATGCACTCCGTTGGTCGTTTTGGTAGTAGTGCAACACAATGACTTCTAAGCTAGCTTCCCCCAAAGTCTCAATGGCTTTCCATGCGGCTTGTTTCACAGGCTCTTGGGGGTCTGTGAATGCAATTTTGAATAAATATTCGATCACCACTTTATCTTGGAATGGAATCAGAAGCTGTGGCACATAAAGACGTATTTCTGCAGGATCTGTGGTGGTGGCCAGGTAATTTTGCAAAGCTTCAACGGCTGCTTTGGCCCCCAATTGCTGGAGGAATAATCGAATTCCTTGTTCTTTTTTAGGGTCTTGCATCAAAGGCACTACTTGTGGCACAATCCCAGATCCGTATTCTTTGAGTACCTTGGCGGTTTTGTTATACAATTGTTTATGGCCTAGGAGTTCGTATAGTTTGGGCAAAGCGGCTATATCTTTGATTTTTCCAAGTATTCCCAACAGTTTAATTTGATAATCCAGTACTTTAGATTGATCCAATGCATTGAGAATCTCAGAAGTAGCAATGGATCCGGCTTGGATCAAAGCTTTTTCAGCGGCTTCCTGAACAAAGGATGCAGAATCATCCAACAGCTTGAGCAAAGGGCCGATGATCTTGCTTTCTTTAGATTTGCTGAGTATTGGGATAATGGCAGCTTTGATGCCAGCATCGTCTGTTTTTAAAGCTAAGGCAATGATTGTATCCAAAGCAGGGCTGCCCATTTTCTCCAAAGTAAATGCTACATTGGCTTGCACTATTTCTAATGCAACCTTAGAGCTTGGATCGCCTTTTTGGAGAAGTTCTACAAGAGGCTTAACCAGGGATTGGCCGATTTGGGCACAAGCTTGTGCAGCATTTTGTAGGATTCGGCCTTTTCCATGAATGACTATTTTTCTCAGCATTGGCCAGGCTTGAATGCCTACATCGCCTAAGGATTCTACGATATATTCAGCAATCTGTGGCTGAGCTTTTGCAAAGGCTTTTTCATAAAAACCTGCTTTGCTTTGATCTGTAGGAATTTTACGAATTACTTTTAACACATTGAGCTGTGTGCTCATATCTTTAACAGACCAATAGGCTTGATACAAGGGTTCGAGTGCTTTTGTGCCAATGAATGGCAAATATTCTAAGGCTAACCGAATATTTTCTGAAGAAGCTGGAGGTTGAATGATGTATTGAATCAATGGATCAATGGCTGTCTCTGATTTTTGTTGGGCTAGAATTTGCAGGATAGCGCGTTGGATAGGCGGACTTGCTTTGGGATATTGGGCGGCTAAAATTGGCTGAATTTCAAGCGGCGCAGATGCCAAAGCATCGCGGACAATGGTCTGAATTTCAGGCTGTGGAGAGCCAAGATATTCCACGACTTTTTCCAATATCTCAGGCTTGGGAATTTGCGCTAATCCTGGAATTACAACTGCGCATAAGTTGGGATGATTGAGGCTCGTGAGCAGCAATTCTTGTGCATTGGGATGATTGACATAATGCTTCGCAAAACTCTTGAGATAAGCAATTTTCAATGGTTCTGGAGCAATTGCGAAATTTTGAACATAATATTGACAAATGGCATCTGAGGCCCAATGATCTAAAATTGCCACAATTTTTAGTTGATCTTGGAATGGGCTAGATTTTAAGCCATTCAATAGCATAGGAATAGCGGATTCGCCGATGGTTCTAAAAACTTGGGTAATCTTTTCTTGGCTTGCTTCATCAGATGTTGGCAGCAATTTGAGTAAAATAGGGATCGCGCGTTTCCCTGCGTATTGGAGTTTGTCAATGTCAATTTTATTGGCTTGCATTTGCTGGAATAAATGAGCTTCTCCTTGTTTGATCATGAGCATGGAAGAGAGCGCATATCGTAGAATTTCTGGCTCATGCTCAAATTCTACCCGTTTTGTAAGCAATGGCAAAGTTTCTTGAGCATTGATAAAGCCAAGCATTCTGCAACAAAAGGCTCGGATAGAAACATATTCGGATTCTAGGTTTTGAATCAGTGTGTATTGCAAAAATGGCTGATTGCTATACGGAAGCAGTGTGATCATTTGCTGCTCTATGGGTGTCCAATCCGCAGGGGGTTTTTGCTGACATGCTTGGGCGATTCTAAATGCCGCCTTGATTTGAGGATTAGGATGATTTTGATATTTTGTCAAAAGCGCAGGTAAAAGTTCTGGAACCCGCAGCAACACAAATGCTAATTCTTTCGCCAATTCAGGGCTTTCTGTTGTGGCTAAGGTGTCGAAAGCTTCTTGTACCAATGCCATATCTTCTTCTATTTTAGCCTTTTGACGGGTACTGAGCTTTGAGCGCGCAAATTGGACACGCGCTTGGTATTCTGGCGATTGAAGTTGATTCTGAAGTTGCTCTGCATAATAGCAAAGAGCCTGTGCAAAGTTCCAATTGCCGCGTTCTATGGCATAGTCGGACATTGTTAAAAGCACATCAAATTTTCCTGTGAGGATTTCTTTTTGCTGTGCGCCAAGAAGTGTGGCTTGGGAATATAGTTCAAGCAAGTGAATCATGTCCGTAAGAGGCTTTTGTGCAGATAAATCTTTTCTTGCTTGTTCAGCTTCTGCTAGATAGGTTTCAATTTGTTGTTTACGTTGCTGCATTAAGCTGAAATTTTGATATAGATTCCATATCCATACGAAAACTAGAATCCCTAAGAGCGTGGAGACAACGACCGCCAATTTTTTATTTTGGCGCAGCGTTCGTTTCCATCGAATCCAAATCGGGGCTAATTCCCCTTGGATAGGCTCTCCATCTAAGTAATGCTGAATATCTTTGGCCATTTCTGCAGCATTAGCATACCTATACTGTGGTTCTTTGGTCATGGCCTTTTGGCAAATGGTCACAGCATCAGGATGAATGTCTGGATTCAGTTTAGACAAAGGAATAGGATCTCTGGTCGCAACTTGATGCATGATTTGGACTGGGTGGCCTGAAAATGGAGGTTTTGCGGAGAGGAGTTCATACAGCACAGCTCCTAGACTATAGACATCACTTCTAGGGCTAATTTCTTTGGGATTGCCTACTGCTTGCTCTGGTGACATATATGCTGGCGTGCCTAGGGTTTCACCTGTGGTGGTCAATTGAGTAAGCTCTGCTGTATCTTTCGCAATGCCAAAATCTGTCAGTACCGCTTTCTTGCCTTCAATCATGATGTTGGATGGCTTAATATCACGATGGATAATTCCATGTCCATGGACTGCTTCCAACGCATTGGCAATTTGCATGATCCATTGCATAGCTTTTCGCGGCGCTATTGGGCCTTCGGCCACCAACTCCTGCAAAGTCGGGCCTGAAATGAGGTCCATGGTAAAAAAAGGCCGATCATTCCATTTTCCAATATCATGAACTTGCACAATGTGAGCATGGTGAACTTTGACTAAGGCCTGAGCCTCGCGCATGAACCTTTTGCCTGCAACTGAATTGATATCCGCGTGCTTTAAAATTTTTAATGCTACTTTTCTACGCAATTGATTATCCAGAGCTTCATACACATCCCCCATTCCGCCTGATCCCAATCTTCGAATGACTTGGTATCGGCTAGCCACTAAAGTACCTTCTATTTCCTGCATCTCTGCAGTAAGACTTGGGGCGATCTTTTGTTTTTTACGAGCTTCGGCTCTCTGGATGATTTCTTCAATTTCTTTTTCTTCTGCTGAGGATATTTCAGCCTGCTCGATAAATTCTCCTTGGCCTGGTCCAAGGTCAAGTAATGAAGCTGGCTTTGATGCTTCTGTGGTTGTCTCTTGAGAGCTTGGAAAAATGGAAGCACCATCGCTTGCATCTTCAAAGTACATGGTCAGATTCTCTGGGTTTTGACCACCTACCAAGACGAGATAACTTTTTTCACTCAAATACAATCGCTCATTAAAAGGGCACTGCGACCAGTGATTGAGAGATAATGCACGTTCATGGAATGCCATTGGACCTACTGGGCAAATCTCAAAATAGCCTTGCTGGTATCGTAGCATACAATGAACAGATAAAAGGGTTTTGTCGCTGCGCAGATTAAAATGGCAGTTGCCTGATCCTATGGTACGCACTTCTTCATCAGGCTCAATCTTATAAACGCCTGCGCGTATATCTCCAAAATAATATTCTAATTGAATCATAGTGCCTACTCTCCAATAAGATGTTGTTGGGAATTCCATAACCCACTTCCGCCAATTGCAGCAGACGCTGTCGGTCGATTTCTAGCCTGCAAAGCAACACTGCAAAGAACGCAAATTGCTTTTGGATGGTTTCTGGGGCGCTGCTGAATTGGCATCACAAATTCCATAACCCACTTCCGCCAATTGCAGCAGACGCTGTCGGTCGATTTCAGCCTGCAAAGCAACACTGCAAAGAACGCAAATTGCTTTTGGATGGTTTCTGGGGCGCTGCTGAATTGGCATCACAAATTCCATAACCCACTTCCGCCAATTGCAGCAGACGCTGTCGGTCGATTTCAGCCTGCAAAGCAACACTGCTTTTGGATGGTTTCTGGGGCGCTGCTGAATTGGCTCATGCCTTTTTGTGCAGGACGCATCACAAATTCCATAAACCACTTCCGCCAATTGCAGCAGACGCTGTCGGTTGATTTCTAGTCTGCAAAGCAACACTGCAAAGAACGCAAATTGCTTTTGGATGGTTTCTGGGGCCGCATAAGCATCACTGTTTTCATAAAAAATGCCCAGGTGATCCTGGGCCAGTTGCACGATAAACGCTATTCTTCTTGTTTTGGTGTCAGTCGAACAAAAACTTCTTTAGGCATTTTTCCTGTTTTGGCGGATTCCATCAATGCCTTTCCAGTATAGGACCAATACAAAGTATGATTGGCTTCATCATATTTATCCGCAGTATGTTCTGCGATTTTATACTTCATGTAGGGGACACGTATTCGAACAAAGAATCCCATTTCCTTGAGCATCATCTCCATCATCTCTTCCATCCCTGGCATTGATTCCATTTGTTCAGAGCCTTGCTGCATCTTTGGGTCTGTTTTCATGTTTTGTTTGATGATGATGTCCGAACCCTCTTGCTCAATGGTGAGCCCTTGGAATGGTTTCTGCGCATCGCCTTGTTGGGGTCCAAATTCCAAGTCTTGCATTGCCTTTAAACAATCAATATGCTTAAACGAGAATCCAATCTTCATTTCCATTTTCCCAGGCTTAGGCTCTAAGATGGAAAATTCAGCCAGCTTTACTCCTTCGGGCAATTTTTTGTTGATTTCTTCTTTCATGGCTTTGCTTTCAGCCTTCATCTGGGATTTCATCTGTTCAGTCATCATTTTTTTCTGTTTTTCAGGTACCTGGCCGCCGCCTTGCTGCGCTCCCATCATATCTACAATGGTGTTCATATCATACACCAGGCGGAGATAAATTTGTCCTGAAAGATCAGATTTAAGGCGAATTTCTTGATATGTTTTGAAACAACCAGTAGCGCAGAATGTAAAAATGCAAATGAGTGCTAGGGAAATTAGGTTGCGCATACTATTTGCCTTTCAAAAAAAGTAGAGTCAAGAGAAATGAATGGATTAAAGTTGGTAGGTAATTTAATAGCTAGTAGATCAAGATTAAACATTGCACCTTAGCGCAAATGGGAAAAACCCGACTCAACCAGGATAGTCTGGCCAAAGTCGGGTCGAGAGACGTTACAATAGCTTATTTCTTCCCGCTGCCCGGGATATGTTTTTTCTTGGCACCTGTGCAAGGACGAGCGCCGTGATTGGCTTTGGTAATTTTTCTTCTGCGATCACAAATTTTCTTTGCCATTGTTTTTTCCTTTTGTCTGCAAGAGGATTATATGCCCGCTTCCTGACGGAGAGCTTCGGCTTTATTTGTTTTTTCCCAAGTTCTGGTGGCAACATCGCCGCCAAAATGCCCAAATCTGGCTGTATTCAGATAAATTGGTTTTTTAAGATCTAGATATGCAATAATTTGAGCAGGTTTCAGAGGGAATTGCTTACGAATCAAATCCGCCAGTTTTTCTTCAGAAATCTTGCCAGTACCAAATGTATAGACTTTTAAAGAAACCGGCTCAGCTTTGCCGATTACATAAGCTACTTGAACCTCGCATCGTTCAGCTAATTTAGCAGCCACAATGTTTTTAGCAATATGCCGCATCATGTAACATGCTGAACGATCTACTTTGGATGCATCTTTTCCTGAGAATGCGCCACCGCCATGTCGTCCCATGCCACCATACGTATCCACAATGATTTTCCGGCCAGTTAAACCGCAATCTCCATGTGGTCCACCAATTTCAAATCTTCCAGTTGGATTGACAAAATATTGAGTTTCTGGCAAGAGTAAATGTTTGGGAATGCAGGCTTGGACTACGTGCTCTAGAACATCTTTATAAATTTGAGATTGGCTAACTTCTGGGGAATGTTGTGTTGAAACCACGACTGCTGAAACTGCAACAGGCTTTTCATTATCATACATCACAGATACTTGGGTTTTTCCATCTGGCCGAAGATAAGGAATCAACTTGGTCTCGCGTACTTCAGCCAAACGATTGGCTAATTTTCTAGCCAAACTAATAGGCATAGGCATCAATTCTTCAGTTTCGGTGCAAGCATAACCAAACATCATTCCTTGGTCACCGGCACCCTGTTCTTTATCTTTATCCGCATTGACACCCATTGCAATATCGGGTGATTGTTTATTGTAGCATACTAAAACAGCACAACTTTTATAATCAAAACCCATGACGGAATCGTTATAGCCAATTTCTTGAATGACTTGCCGAGCAATCTTGGTATAATCAATATGCGCTTTGGTGGTGATTTCGCCAGCCATCACGACTAACCCAGTGCTTACCAAGGTTTCTGCAGCAACACGGCCTTCGGAGTCTTCTCTCATCACGGCATCTAGTACACCATCAGAAATTTGGTCTGCAATTTTATCTGGATGCCCCATGGTTACGCATTCAGAGGTAAAGACCGACTTACCCATTAATAGTACTCCAATACTTTTTGAATCAATGCAATGTGACATGCTCACTTAAAGAAGTTATTTGTGAGCTATACACAGAATTTGTAGATATAATAGGAAATTTTGAAGAATTGTCAATAAAATTTTGGAAAAAATTTACTTGACTTTCGAAAAAAGCAAGATAAGCATTTGGGGATAAAAATTGGATTCAAGCCACTTGATGGCTATGATCAAAAAACATTAATGCTATATAAATAAGAACTTACAAATCAATGTCATCGTCTTCGAGACTGGTGTCCTCAAAGTTGGCATCTGTAAGATTGGCTCCATCCAATCTTACACCTTGGAGGTTGGCAGCTTCTAAGCTAGCACCTTGCAAATTGGCATGTTGGAGATTTGCACCCTCAAGATCAGCGCCTTCTAAATTTGCATTTTCCAAGTTGGCACCCTCAAGGTTGGCATGTACCAAGGTTGCATTTTCCAAACAAACGCCGACCAACCGAGCATTGGCCAATATAGCGTTGGTAAGGTTAGCACCTTCCATATCTGCATTTTCTAAATTAGCTCCGCTTAGGTTTACACTTTCCAGGTTGGCATTTTCCAAATTGGCCTCTTCCCAAACTACTCCAATCAGGTTAGCATGAGATAAAATTGCGTTGCGAAAAAATGCTTCTTGCCCAACTGATTTAGAAAGATTAGCTCGTTCCAGGTTAGCACCTTCAAAATTCGCTTCTTTGACAATGGCTTGCACCAACCTGGCCTCGATGAGCGTTGCATATTCTAAATCTGCATCGGTTAATTTGCTTTGCTCTAGGCTTGCTCTTGGTAAAAAAGCACGTTTGAGCTTAATTTTGCTTAGGTTGGCTCCTCGGATGTCAAAGCCTTCCATATTTTTTTTCTCAGAAGAACGCTTTTCTAAATAATCCACTGTATTTTCTGGATGTTTTGCCTCAGGATTATGCCATACACAAAATCCACTAGGATCAGCCGGTAAACCACAACTTTTGCCTGCAAATTCACCAAATGAAAATTTATATTTGCAACGGCGTCCGCTGCCCATAATAAAGCCTCCACAATTGAAATAAAAATTTGCCTATAACCATAGGCAGCACTGCCACTAACATACACAGCAGCACTGCCTTGAATAAATTTTATCATTGCTATTTTGAAGAGAATTACTTAACTTTATCAGCATACTCCGCAATAATCATGTTTGATTCTTTGTTTTCCTCAGCCAATGGGAAAATACGAGTGGATTTTGGCCAAAAGCCATCTGATCCTGAGCCTGTCTCAATAGTCACTGCAAACACTTTGGCTTCCTGGAAGAACCAACTGTCTGAATCACCACGCACTGCATAAAGTAAGCCAGGCGGGGTTCCATATCGATATCCACTGATCTTGACCATATCTTTGGCCATAATCGGGAAAGTCGGATGAGCAACAGCGTCTTTGTATCCCCAAGGATAAAGAAGCAAATTGCTATAGGTATGATAGTTGATTGCTGTACGGAATTTTTTGGTGCGTACAAAATTGCTCAAAGCTGCGGTTTCTGGTTCAGAGAATGGCGCTGTTCCTCGATATGTTTCGCTCCAAGAACTGGTACTAGAACCGCCATTGGGGTAATCCCATAGTTCTTGAGGGCCAAAATTACGGTTAAGATCTATGCCACTGCCATTGCAATTTTTACGGCGCATGCCACCGCCAGTAGGAGATGATTTTTGATTGTAATAATAACCATCAGGATTGACCACTGGTACAAAATATAGCTCACGATTATCCACAATACTTTGAACGCGCGTGTCCTTGTCATAATTTTCGAGCAGATAGTACATAAAATAAAATAGCGTCATCATGCCTGCTGGTTCTCTAGCATGGGTCAGAGCTGTATAAAGAACTTGTGGTTCCCGATCAGATTCGTCTGTGCTTGCATTGTCGGAAATTTTGATTGCGTAAATATCTCGCCCTTCAAAGCTTTTGCCAATGGACACTTTTTGAGTGATGAGATTGCGGCCACCATAGCTTTGATATAGGTCATCCATGTTCTTCAGCACTTCTTCCCATGTATAAAACCCGCCCATGGACCCCAATTTCATTTGAGTATCTAGGGTGGCACGATAGGTTTCGGCTGCTTTGATGTCTTCTTGAGTATATCTTGACGCATAGTATTTTTCAACATCTTCAATCACCATGCGATAAGAAAAATGGCTTTTTTTCAGCTCTTGCAATTCACGAGCATTCACAGCCACCCGATACCACGAACCTGGCAAAATATCGCATTCGTCAATGGCTAACCCTAATTGGAGAAATTCTGTGAATTCACTAGGTGGCACATAAATATCCACCATGCTATATTCAGGGGTTGCTTCCTGCGCGTAAGCACAACTTAACGCAAGAATACATACAAACAAAGCAAGTCTCATAAAAAATCTCCTAACCATAAAATGAAAAAAACTAGAAATAGTCTAGCGTATTTTTTATAAAATTGCTACATTGCAATAGCGAAGTGAGATTTTTTTTAGCTAGTTCTAGTTTTTTAAAAAAAGTTGTCGGAAGATTTGAAGTTACAAATTTTAATGAGGAAACAAGATATTTGCTTTGAAAGGCACAATCATGAAAATTGCATTTTGTTTTATATTATGCAGTTGCGTAGTTTTGCTGATTAAGGCACAGCAATGGATGGGTTTGATGAATTGAATCTCTATTTAGCTTTTGTGCTTTTGGATTTGCTGGCGTAACAGTACCCGGGCTGGTGTTTCATACGGAGATCTATTTAGCTTTTGTGTTTTTGGATTTTCTGGCTTGGCGTAAGAGTACGCGAGCTAGTGTTCCATATCTATTTAGCTTTTGTTTTTTTGGATTTGCTGGCAGTCTTGGTTTGAAGGTCTGGGAGTTTTTTTTCCAGTTCACGGATGGCATCCCGAGCGATCCAACGGGCTGCTTTGGAATCCAATGTGAGGATTTCGGCTGCTATAGCAAGTGCTTGTTTGCATAAGGCAACATTGCGCTTACCTAGCTGACGTAAAGCCCAGTTGACAGCCTTTTTAACAAAATTTCTTTCGTCAGATGCATAGCGGATCATATAAGGAAAAAATTGTGCTAGTTTTTCATCCGGTGCTTTTTTGTCATGCACAGCCAATGTGGCCATGAGTACAAAACCAGCGCGTCTTACATATTCTTCTGGACGCTGGCACCAGGCAATTGCCTTATCATAGGCGAACGGGGTCTTATCAAAGAGATGGTTGCTGATGCCATCGCAAATATCCCACGAATCAAAATCCATGACCCATGCGTCCATCTGGGATTCTGTCACCTCACTTGGCCGATCTACAAATCCAGCCAAGATTCTGGCCTCATGGATTCCTGAATTCCAGAGCTCTAATGCCAAGGCATGATCTTTGCCCACAGCTTTGGCAATCTCACGTAGCTTGGGAATATTGACACCCAACGTTTTTTCCGGGTTGATGCCGTAGTGTACCATACCTTCCACATTTTTGGGATTGGCATATTGTTTGAGTTGTTCGATGATCTTTTGGCAATCCATACGGCCAGAGGTTGTCTTTTTCATAAAACTCGCTTTCTTGCTCGATTATTTTGAGACAAAGTATCCGAAGAGATAGCACATAGCAGCCTGCCATGGTAAGCATGGCTCCAGAAAGGATGCATTCTGGAGATTGAGATAATATTTCCAAGGATACTGAATATGGTAGTCCATTAAAATTCCTTTGCCATAGTTCATGCAGTTGATATTGCCACACAAATAGCCTGGCACAGGGTTTCGATGATCAAACCAATAGAAGGAATATAAATCTGTTCCATGTACATAATCGCTATAACCGGTAATAAAATTTCGGGCAACTGGATTTCGGCCACTGATCCAGTCAAGAGCATCTATGGCAGCATCCCGGTATTTGGGATCGTCCGTCCATGCATAAAGCCTCAGAAGGACGTAAGCATTGGAGCAAAACATTCCGCTAGAGCCCCAAAATAGATGATTCGGAGCGACCATAGGAAGTTTGTATGGAGTGCTTTCATCCTTCTCAAGTAGGAAATTGGCCTGATCAGTGAATTTTTGGATGAGATGAGCCTTGATGCCTGCATCCACAGGCCGGATGGTTTCCACATAATCCATATATCCCAGATTAATCTTGCAAGGTCCAAATCCAAGTAATCCCAAGATTCCATGCCATGCCTGATTGTTTCCCCATGCTGTGAGTGCATTGCCTCCTTGGGCCTTGAATTCATTTTCAAAATAAGTTCGGTAGGTGTCTGTGCCTGTTGCGATGTAAAGCTCTATGGCTGCAAGGGCTCGATAAGGACGATCGTCGGGAATATGATATGTATATGGCCTACCCAAGGGGTTCATGGGATCGTATGTGGTTGGATGCTGGGAAAGCCATGACCAGGATAATTCTGCTCGCTTCAATAGATCTGCAGCGTATGACTGCATTCCCTGTTCTGTTGAAAAGAGCGCATAGGCTTTAGCGAAAATAGCAGCCAAAATACACGTAGCTCCACTAGATATATCTGAAACTTGCTGCCGGCTTTCATCACCTTCAGGAGAGATCACCATGAAATGTACGCTGCCATCTTGGTTCTGCATTTTCTTGAACCATTCCAATTCCCACTGAATGAGCAAAATCAGATCATTGGTCAGGCCATTTGATTCTGGAAGATTGAGCATATTTGGCCCTACTTTGTCTTTGTGCTGTTCGAGTATTTCCAGTAGAAACCATAATGTTGCAACATTGTTGTGCGTATCTATATGGATATCTCCCGCATCGAACCACCCACCACAAATATCTCGCGTGGTGATTCCCTGATCCAGTGGATCATAATCGTATGCATGCGTGCTGTCATTGTCGTCATAATCATAATGAGATTCTGCATTGCTGGCATAAATTGCTGGCCGTGTATGCCCCTCGGCAAAAGGCTCGGCAATTGCTTGGCCAGAGCGGGCATAGTAGAAAAAACGAAGCCCGTCACGGAAAGGACGATGAAATACGTTTGCGTCAACATCAAATGGTGGAGAGACCTGTCCTAAGTCTGGCAAAGCAACAATATAGCGGCCTGGCATTGTCAGAGAAGAAAAGTCAGCATAGTACACAGTATCTCCGCTTTGATCCCATTCCGGTGGACAAGCAGGTGCTGGTTGAAGATCTCCTTGGTAAACGAGTTCGCCAGTTAGTAAATTTTTGACCTGAAAAGATGTGGGAGCAGATGGGACTGTACCACTTTCATAGCTTATAATAGCCAGTTTTCGTTGATTGGGCAAGTATCCAAACTGGTTGACTTTGACCATATCTACATATTTGCGCTGAATCGCTGGCACGATTTTTATTTTTTCGATATAAAGGATATTTGTTGCATTGTAACGGCCATACCCATAGAATGCAATTCTGGCGATTCTTGTTATATCTAACTTAGCATTGGCGGCCAGAAAGTCTGACATGGGAATATATACATCCTGCCATGTTTCAGTAGAAGGCTCCACATAACGTGAAAGAAGTACAGAAGCTGTTTGGTCTGTATAAATACCTGCTTTGCCGTCGTATATGGAATACAAATTCCATATCGAACTATTGTCCAGCAATTCGATGCGAACATTGGCTCCAGGAGCCACTGCAGCCCACTTCAAGCGCAAATAGAGCAATGGATTTTGTCCATGTCGAAGGAAGTTGACCGAATGCCCTGAATCGAACTTTAACAAAACATTCCACCATCCGCCTGGCAGAGTGGTCTGCAAAACCAGCGATCCTGAGCCTATACCCATATCTACCGGAACCTTACCAGTTCCCTGTGTCTCCAATGTCGCTGGACTGCACACATACACCTCAGATTTTTCTCCATCCCAAGATGTATGAGCATTGAGATATGCTTGAGAAAGATCAAAAAAATTAATTCCAATTTCTTCCTCTGCAACGACAATTTGGAAAAGAATTATGAGGCTCAACATGTATATTATTTTCATAAAGAATCTCCTATTTATTACATCGCATCAATCATGAACAATTTTATGTCCAATTTTCTGAGACAAAGAGAACTCTTATAAGATTGCACTGCAGCAAAGTTTTTTGCCGCGAAGCGGTTTGGGAATAAAGCCTGGGGTTTTTAACCCCAGGTT